>NCBI01000018.1 GCA_002255365.1 Chromatiales bacterium 21-64-14 | reverse complement strand
GAGTTGTTCGGCAAGGTGTTCGCCGGCATGAATGGCGCTACGGCCCATAATGCACCTCCTTCTTATCGCAACGGCCATTTAGGTAGTAGTGCTCGACACCGTCGCGGCGCGGCGGCGTTTGCTATCCGCCACAAGCGCCGACAAATCAGCACTCGGCCGGATTTCGAACGTGCCGCCCATCTTCAGACTCGGGTGTTTTGACATGAGCTCAATGGCCTCGTTCAGGTCCGCAGCGTCCAGGATCATGATACCCCCAAGGAATTCCTTGGTCTCGGCGAACGGGCCATCGGTAATCTGCGGCTTGCCGTTGCGGTACCGGACCGTGGTGGCCGTGCTTACCGGTTGCAGCGCCTCGCCACCGATCCAGTGGCCACTCTTCTGAAGCTCCTCGTCGTAGACAAAGCAGGCATCCATGAAGTCGCGCTGCTCCTTCTCGGTCCGTTGTCCGAAGTATTGGTCGTCAATGTAACCCAGGCAAATGTATTTCATTGCGTTTGCTCTCTTATTTCCCGCACTTGAAGTCCTCGGGTCCGAACACCGGACGGATCTCAATGGTGTCACCGTCGTCAGCTGGACACCTCGCGGCCCATTTCACGACGTCCTCTTTCGAGTCCGCCTCCACCATCCAATACCCGCCCAGAACCTCCTTGGCCTCAATGAACGGACCATCGGTGATGGCTGGCTTGCCCTTGGAAAAGGACACCCGTGCCCCGCTGGACTGCGGGTGCAGGCCGTTCAGGTCCAGCAACGTGAGGGCCTTGGCCATCTCTTCGTTGAATCGCCCCATTTGCTCCATCTTTTTCGGGTCGGGCACGAAGCCTGCGGCCGGCTTCTCTCGGCCCTGATAGACGGCTGGGATCATTAACATCATGAATTTCATGGATAACCTCCTTTGTCAGACTATGGTTCGGTACCTCGAGTCGAATGGGCATCCCGGTTTTCGACAGCACGCCGATTATTTCTCACGGAGCGCGTTTCGCCGTTTCTGCACATAGCGTCGCTCCGGCTCCAATTGAGTGAGATTCAGTGCCTTTTGGTACGCGGCATCTGCCGCCTCGGTATTACCCAGCCGCCGATGCAGGTCCGCCTTGGCGGCAAAAAACCAATAATATCCAGTCAAATTGTCTTCCTGCCCGAGACAGTCAATCAGAGCCAACCCGGCGGCCGGGCCATCGCGCATGGCCACGGCCACGGCCCGATTGAGACGGATGACCGGAGACGGTTCCAGGTCCAGGAGCCGATCATACAGGGCGACGATCTGCGGCCAGTCCGTTTGTTCCACGGATTTAGCTGCCGCGTGCACCGCCGCAATGGCCGCTTGTAGGGTGTACGGCCCAAACTCGCCCGAGCGCAGGGCCGCCTCCACCAACACAACCCCTTCCCGAATCAGGTGCTGATTCCATTGGCTACGATCCTGGTCCTCTAGTAGGATCAGATCGCCTTGTAGATCTGTGCGGACCATGCGCCGGGATTCGTGCAACAACAGGAGCGCCAGGAGTCCCTGCACCTCCGCAGTCGGAAGCAGATCCAATAACAGACGCCCCAACCGTATGGCCTCATCCGATAAATCAACACGCGTAACCGAATCGCCAGACGACGCCGAGTAGCCTTCATTGAACACCAGGTAAATAACCTGCAGTACGGTGTGCATGCGCTCCGGGAGCGCGCGCAGTTCCGGAACCTCATACGGGATCTTCGCTTCCTTGATCTTCGCTTTCGCCCGGACAATCCGCTGGGCCAGCGATGCCGGAGCAATAAGGTAGGCGCGGGCGATTTCTTCCGTGGTCAGGCCGCAAACCTCGCGTAGTGCCATGGCCACGCGCGCCTCGGGCGACAGTGCCGGATGGCAGCAGGTGAAGATCAGCCGGAGCTGGTCGTCCCGGATAGACTCTTCATCCTGTTGGGCTGGATCATCATCCAGTGACTCCGGCTCCTCAATCGCGTCCAACGGCGTATCAAACTTTGCCAGGCGGCGGATCCGGTCAATCGCCTTGAACCGCCCTGTGGACACCAGCCAGGCCCGCGGATTCGCTGGAATCCCCTTTTTTGGCCACTCCTCCAGGGCCGCCCGGAACGCATCGTGCAAGGCATCCTCCGCCAGATTGAAATCGCCGAGCAAGCGAATCAACGTCGCGAGCACGCGCCGGGATTCGGAGCGATAGAGCTGGCTGACGATCTCGCTGAGAGGTTCCAACGGAGTCACGGAAAATCCCCGGGCCGGTCCGGCGATTCATCTTAGCGTGCGGCACGGAATGCGACATGCCTCTGTGGGACATACGCATTCGGCGCCGCCATGTGTTTGCCGGAGCCGGGTCAGACTACACCCACACAAAATCGATGTCGATCCAAAGCAGCTCGCCAGATCATTGACATGAACCATAGATACTTTAGATACATTCGTCTGACCGCTTAAGGTCGGAAGGAGCCGTCCGCATCCAGACAGCAGATCGTCCGCTTTGGCCGACGTCCCGCCGACCAGCATTGTAGGCCCAACCGTCGTTTCCTCGGCCTTATGTAGCGCGCTACATAAGGCCGATTATGTAGACTGCTCGATTATGTGGACTGTTTTGGGCGGCATGGCATTGGAGCCTTGCGTAATCTGGGTTTTCGGCGATTAATGTAACGACATGCTCAACATAATTTCCAGAGCTGGGTAACTTCCTGGATAGGCAAGATCGGTCATAGATTTCCGGCGAGACCGCACAGGAGATGGTAATGCCGCGATGATGATCCTGTGAGTGTCACCTCGACAACATCGCCCCACCCTTAGTGGGTTGCGGATTATGTAGACCGTCCCCTTCACGTTCTCCGCGCCAGCGCAAGGCTTATAGCGGGCGCAGAGTGTCAAATCCACATAATCGAGCAGTCTACATAATCGGCCATTGCGGCCAGCGGGTTCTGAACCGACTTGGTCCGCTATGCGGTCTTGAGCACTCACTGGGCAGAAATTCATGCCGAACGGCTGCTTTCCAAGGCGGCGAACGCGCACTTCCAACCCCAAGCGACCGCTCGCGCGTTGACGGCACGCGGTCGGCTTTCGGGCGAGCAGCGGTCGGCCAGGGTTCGATCGGGATGGCCGGTTAGGCGTCTTAACGAAGCTCCGCGTTAAGGACTGCACTTGCGTCCGCCGTGCGGTGGGAACCTACTCCTGTGTGAAGTCGCGTACCTCTGCCGCGAACGGGTAGCAGTGCGGAGGCCTTGAGGATGGCAGCGTCATCGGCGTCATCGGCGTCATCAGCTTCTTCTGCCTCCCGTACGACGATCACCCTGCCGTGCTATAACGGGTGTACGTAGGTCGACCCGCCCTAGTGGTGTCGACATAACGCTGACACGCTGTTACATAACTTTCTTTTCCGGTAGACGCATTCCAGGTTCAGCGGTATAAACCGGACCTACTCAACAAAAACTACGAAACTGGATGGGGGGTTCCCGATGAAAGGGGTTATCGCCTCTGGTCGAGTTAATTTTCGTCCGATGATCCTTCTTCGTCCGGTCCTGACCGCCGCACTGCTGGGTGTGGTCTCCATAGTGTGTGCGGCCCCCGCACCGGCCTCGGTTCATACCCTGGCCCAGGCTCCCGCGGATCTCAGGGCCGCCGTCACTCGGACCTTAGCGGCCAAAGCTGCCACCGATCCGGCCTACGCCATCGGGACCAACGGGTGTGCGCGAGTGCCGGCGCCGGGCCAACACGCCTCGCTCACCGGCTGCTTCGCGCGCCGGGGTGCGGAGTTTCACGATGGCGCTGAGCATCTGGGGCTGCGCTTGACGGCCTTCGGCCACGCCGGGCATCTGCATCCGGTATCGCTCACGCGCACCGTGCCCCACGCCAACCGCATCGTCTATCGCGCCCCCGGACTTCGCGAGTGGTGGCGGGTTCTTCCGATGGGCTATGAGCAGGGCTTCACCCTGAACCGGGCCCCGGCCGGACACGGTAAAATCGTTCTACAACTGACCGCCAGTGCCGCGCCGAGGAATCACCACGGCACCCTGAGCTGGGGCCAACTTCGCTACGGGAAGCTGACGGTCATCGACGCCGAAGGGCACGTCCTGCCGGCGAGTCTTACCACCCACGGGCGGATCATCACGCTAACCTTCGACGCCCGTAACGCCCGGCTCCCCGTCACCGTCGACCCGCTGGTGTGGACGCAGCAGGAGATTACCGCCAGCGACGGGGCGGGAGGGCTCGAATTCGGCTACTCAGTCGCCCTTTCCGTCGACGGCAGCACCGCCCTGGTGGGGGCTCCCGCCGTCAACAACCTCGGCCGCCAGGGCGCAGCGTACGTCTATACCTACAGCGCCGCCACCGGCACTTGGACCCAGGTGGCCGAACTCACCGCCAGTAACGGCTCGGGGAATGACTATTTCGGCTGGTCGGTCGCACTTTCCTCCAACGGCGCCATGGCGCTGGTGGGGGCGATCGGCATCAACAGTTCCCAGGGCGCGGCCTACATCTACACCAGACCCGCCTCGGGGATCTGGACCAGCACTTCGACGTATACTGCTGAGTTGACCGCCAGCAACGGGGCGGCGAATAACTTTTTCGGCGTCTCGGTCGCCCTGTCCTCCAACGGCACTACCGCACTGATTGGGGCGCAGGGTACCAACAGCTATCAGGGAGCAGCCTACGTCTACACCGAGCCCACCTCGGGGACATGGGCCAACACCTCGACGTATGCCGCCGAGTTCACCGCCAGCAACGGGGCGGCAAACAACTTTTTTGGCTTCTCGGTCGCCCTGTCCTCCAACGGTACCACCGCGCTGATTGGGGCGGATGGCGCTAACAGCAACCAGGGCGCGGCCTACGTCTACACCGAGCCCACCTCGGGCTGGGCCACCACTTCGACGTACGCCGCCGAACTTACCGCCAGCAACGGGGTAGCAAATGACTATTTTGGTCATTCGGTCGCCCTGTCCTCCAACGGTGCCACGGCGCTGATTGGGGCGGCCCACGTCAACAACCAAGGCGCGGCTTACGTCTACACCGAGCCCACCTCGGGTTGGGTCAGCGCGACCGAGACGGCCGAGCTTACCGCCAGCAACGGGGCGGCGAATGACCACTTCGGCAACTCGGTCGCCCTCGCTTCCAGCGGCGCCACTGCGCTGATTGGGGCGGTCGGCGTTAACAGCCTCCAGGGCGCGGCCTACGTCTACACCGAGCCCACCTCGGGGACATGGGCCAACACCTCGACGTACGCTGTCGAGCTCACCGCCAGCAACGGGGCGGCGAATAACTTTTTCGGCTACTCGGTCGCCCTGTCCTCAGACGGCACTACCGGGCTTATTGGGGCGTACGTCGTTAACAGCGGCAGCGGCCAGGGCGCGGCCTATATACTGCCCAGCGCAGACCTGTCGACGGTTCTGAACGCGCCCGCCACGGTAACAACGTCCACCGCCTATACGGTCGACTACCTCGTTACCAACGACGGCTCGGTCCCCAGCGCCGATCTGAAGGTCCAACTGCCCGTGCCGAGCGGTGCAACCTACGACAGCATCAGCTCCACGCCACAAGGCACCTGCAGTTACAACTCCACCACCCAAGTGGCCACCTGCGACCTGGGCCCGCTTGCGGGCGGTGGCACTATGGACACGGCACAGCTGAAGCTGACACCCACCGTCACATCGGGCACCATCACCCAAACCGCCTCGGTGGAAGGCTCGCCCAACCTAAGCCAGGGTGCGACGAGTTCACTCCCTGGTGGTGGTGGCGGCGGCGGTGCCATCGGCCCATGGGCGCTGCTGGCGCTCGGCTGCCTGGGCTTCGTGCGGCGTCGCTGTCACGTGTAACTGATGCAGTCGGACGGGGCGGCGTAGGTCGCGCCGTCTCCCCCTTCACTGCCCACCACGTAGGTTTTGCGGCATGACGTCCGCTACCTGACGGCATGTGGTCACCGCACATCCCTATGGCATCCGACCGCTGTTGGCCGGACTTTGCCTGTCGTCGTTACCCCGGGTTCACCGATAACACCCAGAGGGCGCTAGGGTAACGAATCCTGCGCTGTCTTACGGCGTTGAGACACAACGCGAATACGCCAAGCAAACAAGGCCAGCAAAGATCCGAACACAAGAGCCCCTGCGAGGCCCCAATCACCGTTGCGCCTCCGCGCCTTATATGTGCCTTGCACCGTCAGTAGTTGGTACCCATTGACAGTAAGCGCCCATAGCTGCGGGCGCTTCGCTGTACCGCTGTACCGGACAGAAACAAATGCGCCCCGCCGCAACGCGTGCAGCGCAACTCGATCGTTCGGAAAAAACGACGGATACCAAAATCCCCCCACGGTCCCTGACACGAAAAACTCGACCTCCCGCGCGTTTTTCCCATACCCTCGCTGCACATCCGAGATCCACCCGGAGACGGTGCTAAAATGGTCAGGAGGGGGCGCGAACGACTCAACCCACGTGCCCATGAGAAATATTACCATCCCGCCCACCATCGCAAGGTATACCCACACCGCGAGGTTCTTCCGCATAAAGCTTTGCCCTTAAGCCGTATCTCTGTGTCACTGCCATAGGGTTACGGAAATTATCCGTTTCCAAGCGCGGAGCGGCCGCTCGGGACCCCCTGCCGGGTTTCCGCTGTTCGCCGCACCCGCCCCACGCCTTTGCGGCAGACTTCTGCTATCGACCCGTTGTCGCGGGCGCTCGCGGTACGGTGCGAGCCTCTACCTATCACACGGACATCGCCACTCGGTGGCCACCGATCGGGAAGCGAGCAGAATTACTTCCCCCCCTTTTTACGGCCGCCGCGCACGGAGACGCGCCCGCTTCCGCGCACCATCGGTCCCCCCATCGATCGCGTCAGGTGCCTGTAAGGGGTCGGCCTCGGCTTCGTTGACCGAGTGACCCCCCGGGATCGAGTACCGCTCACTGTCAGTAGCATAGCGCCATCGTGGCACTACCCGTCATCGGCCGAAGGTCTCCGCATGCCAGACCGGGATATCCAGCTTTCGATGCTTCTGCTGCTCGGAGGTAGGTACCACCGACAAGCGGGTGGTGGCCTGATCGAAATTGAATTGCACCCCAGTTACCGGGTGCGTCGACCAATCGGGATGTCGGCGCATAAATGACACGATATCTCCCATGGGCACCTTTTGGACGCGAATCGCATATGCTAGTCGCACCATACGTTGCAGCGCGGCGACATCATATGCACGCAACGGGTATTGTTCGTAGGCCGGTGCGGCAATGGCGGAGAGGATCTTGCCTATGGGGTTATAAAGGCAACTCAGCTTAGGCGTCCCCATGCAGTCAATTTCGTTACTATAGGCCGCCATGGCGCTCTCTAGCTTTCTAGGTGGCCCGTTGGCTATAGCGATAAACTTGACGGCATTTTCGGCGTCGAAATTCTCCGTAGCGTGCAGTCTATAGAACGGCTTGCCTACCCAATTCAAAAACTTTGCCCAGACAGATATATGCTCGTTGGCATAGGGAGTCATCCGGTATAATGTTCGCAAGAGCCGCGCGTCTACACGAAACTCATGAGCAAATGCTTGTCCGATCTTCCAGTCCCCGAGGGGAAAGGGGTTGACTACTAATTTTAACGTCTTCTGCAACGCACCCAGCCGCAGGCCCGGATCGGCAGTCATGTTGCCTAGCAGCAGAAAATCTTGCCTGAGATAGGCAACAGCCACCATCTTTGAAATGAGCGACCCATCCCCAAGCAAGACCTTTCGCCAAACCTGAAGGTCATCGCCCACCGCCGCCAGCGCGGCCGACTGGGACGCTAAAACGCCAGATTTCATGCGTACCGCAAAATACGCTAAGAAGAGGTGTCGTAGCCGTGAAGGAGGAAACGGCGGCATCGCATATATACTGGGCGTGGCGGTCTCGTAATAGCCGCTGGCGGTGTGGAGAGCTCGGTACCGCCGGTACAACTCACGGTTGTCGGTGACCAGACGCTCAATCTCTAGCCGATGACCATCCGCCTCGTGCCAAAGGGCGCCTACGGACTGCCGACTCCAAGGGAGTGTACCCTTGAATTCCAGCGCTCCTTGGAGCGCCTTGTCAGGTGGCAGATCAGAGGGGCCGGACGCTTTCCGGAGCCACGCTTCGTACGCCTGGACTCTGGCTTCCCCTGTGGCGATTACCGATCCACCGGGCGGCGCGTCGAGGCCACTGAGCATGAAGTAGAGGTTCTCATTGGCGGGGTACGGGTTGGTCCGCGCTGTTAGCAGGCGAGCAGTCTGTGGTGACAAGCGCTCATCACGGCTATTGATGACGAAGAGCGTGGCAACGAGTATCACCACAATCGCCAGACCCCAGAGGACTACCTTTCGTAAGGTTCGCAGGAATGTTTTCACAATATCGGTGAGTCCCTTGAATACGCTACCTCGTCGTGCTGATCTGAGCCTGACCTTTGCTCTCGCCAATCCGCGCGGCAAGTCCGCTTCCGTACGCTAAGCGGTCCCGTCAACGGCGTCGTCCGGTGACCGCTACTGGCCGGAAGCCGCAATTCGTTCCAGTTCCCATAAGCCGCCGGTGGAAGATTTCATCAGATGCCCAACGGCTGCCTTCAGGCGCATACCCCTAAAGGCAGCACGCGCCCAGGAGCTGACGCTCGTGTCTTCCGGAAAGCGGCGATTCATTAAGAAACAGAGCAGACACTCATCGTCAAAGCTCAGCCTAGGAGGCGCGACAGCACCGACGTCGGCTGGATTGTTTTGCCGGGCCGGGGCTTCATCGTGGTAGTAGCGCTGGAGAATAAACCTGGAAGCCTGCAATTTTCCACACCTCGTTCTTATTCTGGATTAACGCGACCTTGATTGTCGCGTCGCGCTTCTCAAATTGGACGCACACCGTAGCGTTTTATGACGAGTATCGCAATCATCCTGTGTCTGAGTGGGTCCGAAAAATGTACCGGGAGAATCGGGGCCGAAAATCGGGGGCAGGGCGCAATAAGGCCTGATATCGGCGACAAAAGGAATGCCGCCCCGTCTCTGCGGGCCCAACCGTGGCATTGCGGGGGCCGTTAGGCGTTACGCCGGCACTTCTTCTGATTGCGCCGGGCTGCGGCCAATCCGACCAAACCGATTCCGATTAGGGCTAATTCCGGTGGCTCCGGGACGGTGTAAGGGCGGAAAAAAAAGCCGCCATAATAGGCCCAAAAATCGGTGGTTTCGACGCTTGCCCCCGGGGCGGTGGCGTTGGCGGACACGGCCAGCAGGCCCGTGTCGCCTGACCGCGGCGGCAACGCGTCCCAGGAGGGAGTATCGGGTTCAAACGTCCCGCCGCTCGTCAGAATCCGTGTTCTTGTGAATGCGACCAACCCTGGATTGATAGTTAATATTGGGAGGGGGAGCCAACTAGGTCCAACGTCCGTTACCGTTACAAACAACCCTGTTGGAGAGAATTGGCCGGTAGCAAATAGTAGCGCTTTTGGGTCGTATAGGGTTGGATCGATTGCGGATTCTGTGATTTGCGCCTTTCCTGGGATGCTAAGCTGCGCGTCAGCAGGTAGATAATGATTGAACAACGTGACGACGTCGGCTTGGCTGGCCCACGTCCAGCCCCTGAGATCGTACCCGTTTACCGTGCCTGTGCACGCCCCGGTCGTCGACGAGCAGGCCGTTGCCATTGCGTTCCAGGAGTTGTTCACGAAAAATTTCGGTTGGGCCCACTGAGTGTTGCCCACCGTGACGATGTCAGTGTTCGGTATCAGGCCGGCCAAGGCCTGCGGGGCGTATGACGACAAGGCGAAGGTTCCACCCAATAGGGCGGCGCGCATGAGGTTTCCGGCTAGCGGTTTCATCGTTATGCCTCCGATATTGTAGTTATGGTCCCGTTTTTGGTCCCGTACCTGAATCGGACCTCAACCGGCCTGCAATGACGGGCGCCACGCGCACGCCGAAGCGGGGGGCACGAAACACCCGGCGCTCAACCGAAGGTGGTACCACTCGCGGAAGAGACGCAGGGCCCTCGGCTTATCGTGGCGCTTGATCGACCCGGAATTGCGGCATCCGCCCTGTTTTGTCGTTTTTGGAGAGGGTGGCAATGTACGTTGCAGCGCGGTCGGCGCCACTGGGGACGGACCCCGGCTTGATCCAATATAGCGTAACCCGAGCCCGATCCCAAACCAATCCAATGCGGGGCGCAGCTGATCAGTGGTCGCGGAGCTTGGCTGGTCTTGGCGGCTCACAAGCCCCAGGCGCTTCAGAGACGCGGCGATTCGCCGATAGGGCAGGGAATATTCTCAATATTTCAAGTGGGTATCGTGAACGTAGGCCTGCGCATCCTGAAGAGGCTGGTTCTGGGATCCGTGGCGGTCGTGCTGGTGCTCGCCGCTACGGTGTATGCCATCAACAGCGCGGATGAACGGCTGTCGCCACAGACGGTAAGCCTGCTGACGGCGCCGCCCGATCCCTATCGCCCCGGCGACAACCTCTACCTCATGCTGGCCGGGTTCGATGATACCTATGAATCGGCTGACCACCGGAAGGCGGCATAACCGGAAATACACTTATCCGCCTGCCCAAAATCCGAGGTCCATTTCTTCCGGCCAGGAGCGGTCATCTGGGGAGCATATAGATTTTACTGAGATCAGATGAAAAGCGGTCATGCGACTTGGTGGCCTCATAAGGACAAGAATTTATGAAAGATTGGCTCAAGGGAATGCGGATAATTCTCTGTGTATCCTCGTTGTTCCTCTGCGGGAAAATCGTTCATGCTGCTAGCTTCGACTGCACCAAGGCGCAGACTAGAGTGGAAAAGTCGATTTGCCACGACCCTGAGATTTCCAGGCTCGATGGACAGTTGGGGAAGGTCTATGCTGCAGTTCTTGCCGAGGCAGATCCTGGGCAGAAAACGAGGCTGGTCTCGCAGGAGCTGAGCTGGCTTGAGAACGTGCGTGATGTGTGTTCCACCCGTACCTGCTTAAGGCGCGCCTACCGGACACGCCTGGCCGCATTAAGAACGGTTTACGATAAACCCGCAGACCCCAATTCCACGATTAACAACGACAAGACAGGGAGCCTGAAGCCGACCTTCCTGGGGAAATACGTCGCCTATGCGATACGTGATCCTGGCTTTGGGACCATACCGTTATCGCCCGCGGTCAAGACCCTTGCCAGGAATTTCAACCAGTTCCGCACGTTGCCATTTTCCAGCCCGAATCCGCGGCTTTCTCCACGGTTTCCGCAGTTCTATCGCCCTCACTGGACGCGCATTCCGTTGAACCAGAAATTGGCCAAGACGATCGTGACAGAATGGGTCGCGGGTGGGCAGGCGCATGTTGCGTACTGTCACCTTGTCCCAAGTTGTCAGCATGTCTGGGATGATTGGTTGAAGACGACACGGGCCTTGAGGGAAAAGGGAGAACCCGTTATGTGGCGCACGCGCCTTGACCTTTTGGGTGACGGGGAACGCGAGACGATCATTCGTTTGCGCATGCCGCCGGACAGGTATGCCGGGCAGTCACTCCCGCAACTTCATCACAGTGTTTCCCGGTATCGCGCGTTTATGGACAGCAAACTGTACATGCTGCCCACGTCGCACCCGCAGATGGCCCGATGGTTCAACGGGTGGATGGGGTTGGGGTGGACAAGTTGGCCCACCGATATCATCGGAAACAAACGCGACAGGGGGCACCCCTATTATGAACTGACGTGGGAACCGTCCGCTGCACTGGTGGATTTCACCTACAAAACCGGTATTGGCGGCACAATCGGGGTGACCGCCTTCGTCAAAAATTCTCCCGGACATATGCGATCGTACCACTATGTACCACTTGGAAATATCGCGTGGATCCAGGACGTCCATGTTGTGCCAGGGCCACACCAGTGGCCGCACGTTCTTTATCAGTCACCCAGGCTTGATGCGTACTGTGCCCAGGCACTCAAGGTGGCCAAAGCCCAATTTCAATCAGACAATTTTTATCTTAACAGGCCTCCTCCGATACCGCCCGGCCTCGGGAGCACGTTCGCCCTAGGTCCCAAACCCGGTGATATTTCGGGGGGTGATGGCATCCAGTACAACAAGCGGTTTTTCAAAAAACTAACCCCTCCCGCGCATGACACGGGTGTCAATGCGGGCGCTTTTGTGTACTGGCAGAAGACGTCGTCACAAGGCCGGCGGGTCGTCGTTGTTGATGAGCCAATGAATTGGCAGGGTGATTGGTATGGCCTGTTTACCGTTCCTGTGAACATGCGGCCGAAGAGATTCTGGCATCAGGTTGAACTGATGGACAATGGCATTAATACAACAGAAGCCGGAGTCAGACAGGCCATTCCCCTGGGCTGGCGTCCTCCGGTTGTCTTTTCGGACAACAGTACTGCCCGCCTGTGGGCAATCAACCTGAACCAGGAGAGCGCTTGGTATCCCTATATGTTCGGCCCAAAGGTGGGGACGTCAAGTTGCGCGATTCTGTTTCAGCCGCGCCCCCCGTTTGTGCAAAGCTTAGGGCATGTCTATCTGTTGCCCCTGTTACCCCCTGCAGTTCACCAATTGGCAAAGACGCTCAATGCGGTTCTGGGGCCCGACGAGAACTCCGGTACACTCCATCCCGTAGCTTCCCTGCGTACAACAGCCCAAAAGACCTGGGTGAACGTGGCTCTGCGGCCTTGGGCTTTGACAGGAAAACCCTATAACACCCTGGCCGAAGTGAATGCCGGTCTGCACGCATGGGCAAAATCCACCCCGCATCATCAACGGCTTTACGATGACCTCAGGGTTGAATATCCAGAAGCCAGGCGGGCGCTTGCTCGCTATTACCAGTCCCGTTTCCACAAATCGGAGAAGGCAGCTAGCGCGATGGCGAATCGCGCGCTGAGTATTGCGTTCCGCTCGTACTTTGTTTTTCAACGCGGGGCCGCGTCGTAGGAGCGTATTCGCAGTGTCGACATGTCCGGGTACGGTAGACGGCCGACAGCTTCTGCGTGAGACTCGCTATGAGTTAATAACCCTTTAGAAATGGGTATGTGTCGAGTTTAAAGTCCGCTTTTCATAAAAAAAAGCAGTCGGGTTTGATCGAAGCCCGAATGACTGGGTGGGGTCGGATGGGTGAGTAGCGGTTATCGAGAAGCTGCCGCTTGAATGCATCAGCGCAGATTTTTTGTTGGAACTGGTTGAGCGGCAGCAATGCGAAATGGACCGGCCACTTAGGCGCCAACCGCACAATGACCGTTCAGGCCGAGGAAACGACGGTTGGGCCTACAGTGCCGGTCGGCGGGCCGTCGGCCGGGACGCGTACAATCGGCCAAAACCAGCCGTTCAAACAAGCTGTACCGGCTGGAATGTGTCCACGATACGCGTGGCAATTGACCCGCAGCCTATCACCCGAACTGCATTGCCCATTCGCGAGGTTCAACCGGGTATTCAAAGCGCTGCATCATGCGCATTGAGGCTTGGTGGTTAGGGGTTCCCAATACGCTCGGAGAGTTCGGAGATTGAGCCAGTCTATCTTGCAGGTGTTTGACATTGGTCAGGATCGCCCATAATATGAGTGTTCACGCATATGAGTATCCACCAGTATGTTGGACGAAAACCATGTCATCGCGAAATGACCACCTGTCTCATGCGTTGAGAACGGTGGGGGACCCCAGCCGTCTGCGCATTCTCTGCGAACTGGGGTTGGAGTGCCGACCGGTAACGGACATCATCGACGCCACCGGTTTGGCTCAGACCAACGTTTCCTTCCATCTGCGCGTTCTACGCGAAGGCGGCTTCGTGCGCGCCGAACGCCGCGGTCCCTTCATCTATTACTGCCTCTTCGACCCGAAACTGCTGCGTATCCTTCACGACCTGCGGGATTGGCTCGCGGATCGTCCCACGGCATCCACGGGCAAGACGACTGCCAGACGTAACGCCGTGTCGGGACGCAGCGTGCCGATGCGAGGCCGTCTCAAGGACGCATCGTAACCATGTGGCCGAATGGATGGTGGGGACCGTTCCCCTGGATGTTGATCTTTCCGCTGCTCTTTCTCGTCGTGCTGTTTCTGTTTCTGTTTCGTGGGATGGGCTGGCCGGGGTGCGGGCACCGTAGAACGCACGACCGCGAGGAATCGGCCCGCGAGCTCCTCGACCGCCGTTATGCCCGGGGCGAGCTGAGCCGCGAACAATATCAGCAGATGAAGAAAGACCTCAATTAAGTGGGAACCCCTGCGATGACGCCGACGATGCAAGAGAAACTGTTTCCCGCCACGTTAATGCCGGATCAGGACTGGTGGCAGGCGCTGTGGCCCGATCCCGACGGGGTCGTCCGGGCTTTGGGGATCGAACCAGGCATGACGGTGGTGGACCTCTGCTGCGGAGACGGGTATTTCACCGCTGCCATCGCGCGTCGGATCGGTGCGGGCCGTGTGCTCGGATTCGACATTGATCCAGTCTTGTTGGAACAGGCCAAGGCGGCCTGTCGGGGGCTGGTCAATTGCGCCTGGATAATGGGCGACGCGCGCGAACTGAGCCGATTGGTCGAGGACCGTGTTGACTATGTGCTCATCGCAAATACCTTCCACGGCGTGCCGGAGCAAACCGCCTTCGCCCGCGAGGTGGTGGCTGTTCTTAAACCCGAAGGCCGCTTCGCAATCGTGAACTGGTACCCGCGCCCGCGCGAGGAAACCTTGGTGCTCGGACAGCCGCGTGGACCGCGCGCGGAAATGCGCATGTCCCCGGAACAGGTGCGCGCAGTGGTCGAACCGGCCGGATTCAGGCTCGACCTGCTCGTCGAGCTGCCGCCGTATCACTATGGAACCATCTTCAAGAAGGCGTAAACGGGAGAGGATGCGTGAGTGAAACCAAATGTCGCGCGAGGTCAGCAAATCCATGCGACCCAGTGCGCGCCCTGTATACCACGCTCGCGCAGGAGCCGGAGCGAGACTTCGGCTGGGACAAGGGTCGGGATAACGCGCAACGTCTTGGCTACGACCCCGCCTGGCTCGCGCAGCTGCCGGACGGCGTCTGGGAGTCGGCCGCAGCCGTGGGCAACCCGTTCGCGTTGGACCCCATCAATCGAGGCGAAACTGTGGTCGACATCGGCTGCGGGGCCGGTGCCGATCTGTGCGTTGCCGCATTGCTTGTTGGTCCCACCGGACAGGCCATTGGCCTTGATCTCACGCCGGCGATGGTCGCCAAGGCCCGTGTCAATGCGCAACAGGCGGGACTCAGCCACGTGACGGTGCACGAAGGAAATATCGAGAACCTGCCGCTGCCGTCGGCATCGACAGATGTAGTGATCTCAAACGGGGCGATCAATCTCGCGCCGGACAAGACCCGGGTGTTCCGGGAGATCCACCGGGTCCTGCGGCCGGGCGGCCGATTGCAGTTTGCCGATATGGTGCGCCGCAACAGTGGCTGCGAAGCGACAACGAAAGACGGCTCCTGGGCCGATTGCGTGGCTGGCACGCTGCAGCCTGAGCAGTATATTGAGCTATTGCAGGCGGCGGGCTTCCGGCAGGTCGAATTTGTTGATTGGACTGGATACCACACCGCTGCCCACACCGAAGGCGCGACCTTTCGCGCCGTCAAGGTGCCTATTTTGACGGAGTAATTGTACCAATACTCTCCAACACGCAGCAGATTTCTCGCCCACGTTTGAACTGGCATCAAGTGACCGATATAGCGAAACGGAACACTCTCTTGCCGCTTCAGGCGAGTCGGAAAATCGGGAAAGAAATGTGCCGGTACGACCTTGCCGCTCGGGAGGACTTAGTTGAGCGGCAGTTCAGTGTCGGAAGTACGCGTTCGCCGCCTTGGAAAGCAGCGGTTCTGCATGAATTTCTGCCCAGTGAGTGCTCAGGACCGCATAGCGGACCAAGTCGGTTCAGAACCCGCTGGCCGCAATGGTCGAAGAAACGACGGTTGGGCCTACAATGCTGGTCGGCGGGACGTCGACCGGGACGCGTACAATCGGCCAACAACGGACGGTCGGCTGCCCCAAATACGTGCCCCAGAACGGACGTTCGGGAAGCGTCGAGCATCGCGCACCACTGACACGCGCGCCGAAGCGGAGAGAACCGCTGCGCCAGCGATGCCGCAGGCAGCATCGCTGGCGAGGGTTGATTAGCCCAGCATCTTCAGCAATGCCTGCGCGGCGGGTTCGGATGACGCCGGGTTCTGGCCGGTGATCAACAGGCCATCGGTGACCACGTACGGCTGCCAGTCGCCGGATTTTCTGTAGTTGCCACCGTTCTTTTTCAACATGTCTTCCACCAGGAACGGCACTACCTTGGTCAGGCCAACGGCCTCTTCCTCGGTGTTGGTGAAGCCGGTGACGGACTTGTCCTGGACCAACGGTTTGCCATCGGCTGACTTCACATGGCGCAACACGCCCGGAGCGTGGCACACCGCGGCCACCGGCTTGCCGGCGGCCAGCGTGGTTTCGATCAGCGCGATCGAGGCAGCATCCTCGGCCAGGTCCCACAGCGGGCCGTGGCCGCCCGGGTAGAACACCGCGTCGAAATCACCGGCTTTCATGTCCTGCAGTTTGTGCGTGCTGGCCAGTACGGCCTGCGCTGCCGGCTCAGCCTTGAAACGGCGAGTGGCGTCGGTTTGCGCCGACGGATCGTCGCTCTTGGGATCCAGCGGCGGCTGCCCGCCATGCGGTGAGGCCACCGTGATCTGCGCACCTGCGTCCTTGAACGCGTAGTAAGGCGCGGCGAATTCTTCCAGCCAGAAACCGGTCTTCTTGCCGGTGTTGCCCAGTTGATCGTGCGAAGTGAGAACCATCAGGATTTTCATGGAGTGCCCTCTTTGAATGGAGATGGGGAAGCGAGCGGTCTTGCCGGCGAGGCCTCATTCGCTGGCGACGCGAACCACCAGCTTGCCGAAATTGCTGCCGTTGAGCATGCCA
Organism: Chromatiales bacterium 21-64-14; assembly: GCA_002255365.1. NCBI lineage: Bacteria > Pseudomonadati > Pseudomonadota > Gammaproteobacteria > Chromatiales > Chromatiales bacterium 21-64-14. Next base: position 57,951 of record NCBI01000018.1, on the reverse strand, counting down.
ATGAAGGCCTGTGGCGCCTGGTCGAGACCGTCGACGATGTCTTCGCGAAACTTGATCTTGCCGGCCTGTACCCATTGGCGCATCTGCTGCATGAATTCGCCGTAACGATGGCCGTAGTCATCGAAGATGATGAAGCCCTGCATGCGGATGCGTCGGGTCAGGATGGTGCGCGCAAGCAGGCCCAGCCGGTCAGGGCCGTCGGGCAGTGCGGTGTCGTTGTAGTTGGCGATAAGGCCACATACCGGCACGCGCGCCGAGGCATTGAGCAGCGGCAGCACCGCATCGAAGACCGCGCCGCCGACATTCTCGAAATACACGTCGATGCCATCGGGGCAGGCGGCCGCCAGCTCGGCGGCGAAGTTCGCGCTGCGATGATCGATGCAGGCATCAAAGCCCAGTTGCTCGACCACATAGCGACATTTTTCCGGACCGCCGGCGATGCCCACACTGCGGCAGCCCTTGAGCTTGGCGATCTGGCCCACCACCGAACCCACCGCGCCGCTGGCTGCCGCGACGACTACGGTTTCACCGGCCTTCGGCTGGCCGATGTCGAGCAGGCCCATGTAGGCGGTGAAACCGGGCATGCCCTGCACGCCAAGCGCCAGCGACGAGGTTTCCATTTGCGGGTCCAGCTTGCTCAGGCCGATGCCGTCGGACAGTGCGTAGTCCTGCCAGCCGCTGAAGCCGAGCACGAGATCGCCTTCCTTGAAGTCCGGATGTTTCGAGGCCTGCACCCGCGACACGGTACCGCCGACCATCACGTCGCCAATGGCGACGGGTGCGGCATAGGACTTGGCGTCGCTCATGCGCCCGCGCATGTACGGATCGAGGGAGAGATACAGCGTGCGCAGCAGCAGCTCGCCGTGGGCGGGCGTGGGCAGTGGTGTTTCTCGAAGACGGAAGTTGTCAGGCGTGGGCGCACCGACCGGGCGGGAGTTCAGCACGATGGCACGTTGCATGGTTGCGTTGGAAGTCATGAGAGTGACCTCTTGTGACTGTGAAAGACCGGCCCGAAGGCCGGCGTCATCGTTCAGAGTGCGGCTTCCAGAATGTGCCGGCTGGTGGCCGGGGTGACATCGCGGTGTTCACCGAGCTGAGTCATGCCGTGTGCTTCGAGCTGGGCAATGACGGTGTCGATCGCCTCAGCGCCCAGCTCGTAATCCGGCAGGCGGGTGGCGATGCCCATGCGCTCGAAGAATGCGCGGGTCTTTTCAATCGCCTGGTCGATGCGCTCGTCTTCGCTGCCTTCGTGGATCTGCCAGACCCGCTCGGCGTACTGCAGCAGCTTGGCGTGCTTGGTTTCGCGGCGTACGTGCAAGCTGGCCGGCAACACGATGGCCAGCGTCTGGGCGTGATCGATGCCGTGCAGCGCGGTCAGTTCATGGCCGATCATGTGGGTGCTCCAGTCCTGCGGTACGCCGGCACCGATCAGGCCATTCAGGGCCAGCGTGGCGATCCACATCAAGTTGGCGCGGGTGGCGTAATCCTGCGGGTTGGCCAGTGCCTCCGGGCCGGTTTCGATCAGGCTCTGCAACAAACCTTCGGCGAAGCGATCCTGCACCTTGGCCTGCACCGGGTAGGTCAGGTACTGCTCAACGATATGCACGAAGGCATCCACTACGCCGTTGGCAATCTGTCGCGGCGGCAGGGTGTAGGTCTTGGTCGGGTCGAGGATCGAGAACTGCGGGAACGTATGCGTGCTGGAGAACGCCAGCTTGGCGTGGATCGCCCTCTTCGTCACCACGCCGCCGTTGTTCATTTCCGAACCGGTGGCCGGCAGGGTGAGCACGCTGCCAAACGGCAGCGCCGTGGTGATATTGCGGCCGTGCTTTTCCAGGATGCTCCACGGGTCACCATCGAACGGCACCGCGGCGGCGACGAACTTGGTGCCGTCGATCACCGAACCGCCGCCGACAGCCAGCAGGTAGTCCAGCTTTTCCTGGCGAACCAGTTCAACTGCGCGCATCAGCGTCTCGAACGTGGGGTTCGGTTCGATGCCGGAAAACTCCTGAACGTGGCGATCACCGAGCGCGGCCTTCACCTCGTCCAGCGTGCCATTTGCCTTCGCGCTGGCGCCGCCGTAGAGGATCAATACCCTGGCCGAGGCGGGCAGCAAGGTATTCAGCTTGCCGATCGTTTCCGTGCCGAACACGATGCGGGTGGGGTTATGGAATTCGAAATTCTGCATGGAAATGTCCTTGGATTAGACTGGTCGTGTAGAGTGGGTGGGCAATAAGGTGGGATTGCGTGCCCGATGGGGTAGAAATCTATGCGGGAAGAGTGGTGTCGGGGGGGGGGAGTTGGAGCCATTGCCGGGTAGCCGCCATGGCACCATCCAGACTGCTGCGGTCGTGCCTGAACTTGCTCAGCAAGGTGGCACCCAGCCAGGTTTCATACAACGTCTGGGCGGTTTGTTGCGCATCGAGGGTCGAGCGCAGCGAGCCGTCAGCGATGCCTTCACGGATGCAGCGGGCCAGCCGATCGATGACCCGGTTGGTGCCGCGGTGCAGGGCGATCCGCATCGCTTCGGAAAGATCGGAGACCTCACCGCCCAGCTTCACCGCCAGGCATCTGCCATCGACACATTCGCCGACCTGGCTTTCCTGCCATTGCTGCCAGTACGCCATCAAACACTCGGCCGCAGAGTGGCCGGGGCGCGTGAGCAGTGCATCCAGCTGGTTCAGGTAGTCGTCGAAATAACTGTCCAGCAGGGCTTCGCCGAACATCTCCTTCGATTTGAAGTAGTGGTAGAACGAGCCCTTGGGCACAGCGGCCGCGCTCAATACCTCGTTCAAGCCCACCGCCGAGAAGCCCTTGCCAAGAATGATCGGCTTGGCGGTGTCGATGATGTATTGGCGTACGCTGCTGCGTTCGGTGTCCATAAGCGGGAATGATAGACGAAATTAGACCGGTCGTCTAGTGGTTGTGTTTATCGATGTTGCAAAGAGCAATTTCGGGCCATTCGTGTGCTGTGGAGCTACCTGATCAGGTGGTCAGGCACTTCGAATTGCTTGTAGTACTTGTCGCCCGCGTCGCTGGCAGGTATGGGCTTTGGTCGAGCATGTTCATCGTGGCATAGCGTTCGTAAACCTTGTCCGCACGCTGTGCGTGGAAGCAGCACGTAACCTTCGTCGTGGTTCACGATCACCAACGTACCGGTGACCAACTGGACGTGTAATGGTTTGGCCACTTGTTCGTCAACCGATTGTGCGTTGGCCCCGGTAACCCTGCGGCGGAGGCCGCTGGCGAGCCTGCGCGCGCGGCGGTCAGACGAATCCCGCCAAGGTGCAAACTGGCCAGCCCAAAAGCCGCCGTTCGTCACCGGCAGTAAAGGGCCGGAAGTACGCGTTCGCCGCCTTGGAAAGCAGCCGTTCGGCATGAATTTCTGCCCAGTGAGTGCTCAAGACCGCATTGCGGACCAAATAAGTTCAGAACCCGCTGGCCGCAATGGCCGAGGAAACGACGGTTGGGCCTACAATGCTGGTCGGCGGGACGTACCGGGACGCGTACAATCGGCCATGATCGGTCTTTCGCGGCGCCCAACTCCGGACATTGACGAAGCACGAATACCTTTATGCCAATCGCGGTTGGCGTCCCAAAGGTGTCTTCTTGCCGTGGCGGTTCAAGGTCGGTAGCTCCTTGATCGCCCTGCCGGATTTTTGTTCTGCTAGGCGTAGCTCATAGATGGCTTGCAAGTTCAGCCAGAATGCCGGACTGGTATGGAAAAAATGGCCGAGTCGTAGTGCTGTATCCCCGGTAATGGCACGCTGGCCATTGAGTATTCCTGTGATGCGGTTCGCAGGCACTTTAAGCCTGCGGCCAAGCTCTGCTGCGCTTAAGTCGAGCGCCTCGAGTTGCTCGGCAAGGTGTTCGCCGGGATGAATAGCGCTACGGCCCATGATGTACCTCCTTAATGATAATCTACGATTTCGACATTGCACGGGCCGCATTCGCCCTTCGGCCATTCAAAACATATTCGCCACTGATCGTTCATGCGGACGCTGTATTGACCCTTACGATCGCCTTTCAGTGGCTCGAGTCGGTTCCCTGGTAAATCAAGATCGAGAAGTGATGTTGCCGCATCGAGTTGATCGAGACGCTGTTCCGCTTTCCGTGCAAAACCGCTGAAAGCCTTGACTCGCTTCCCTTCCGCAAACGCCCGAGTCGGCTTGTCCCGATAACTCTGGATCATTCCGATACACTTTATAGAATGATACGCGATACGTCAAGCGTATCTATGATGGGAACTACGTGCAGCGGGGGGGGCTGGGCCTATCAACCGCGACAGTTTGACACCATTTTTTACCAGCCTTACCGTTCATCCAGCCGAGAGTGTCTGGTTTTGGGAAAATTGACCCTCGATAGAGAATGACCGTTCAGGGTCGGAAGTACGCGTTCGCCGCCTTGGAAAGCAGCGGTTCTGCATGAATTTCTGCAAACGACGGTGTGGCAGGTTCACTTTGTCAACCGTTCTTGCGCAGACATTTCTCCCATGGCCGTTTCATTAGGCCGGGTCAACTCGTTGTTGCATATAACACTTTCAGATAGGTGGTGGTGCTCGGGTTGAAGCGTGGCAACGTCATGAACCCACTCGGGGGTAGGCGCGTTATAGGAATTTAAGTCGGCAAAAATAACGAAATATAAGCTATTAGTTGTTTAATACGTCATAAAAGACGAATTGACATAAATAGAGATATAGTATATAACTCGCTATATATGTCGAGTTAAAATACATAAATCTATTTATTCGTCAAATATGACGCTATATGAAAATCTCCAAACTTCTCACCGACGATGCCATTCTTGCCGAAATCGGTGCGCGGGTGGCGCGCCGCCGGCTCGATCTTCAACTTACCCAGGGCGGGGTAGCGGAGCAGGCGGGGATCGCCAAGCGGACCGTCGAGCGGATCGAGGCCGGAGCCTCCGCGCAGGTCGCGAGCATCATCCGGATCCTGCGGGTGCTGGATCTCCTGCCGGGGCTGGATCGCGTCGTCCCCGAGGCCGGGCCGACACCGATGGACTTGCTCAAACGCAAGGGCAAGGTGCGCCAGCGTGCTTCCACTCACCGCCATGCGGATGCGTCCGATCCGCCGTGGCACTGGGATGATGACGCGTGAACAGCGTTGCCGAGGTCCGGCTGTGGGGGCGTACCATCGGCGCCGTTTCCCTGGGCGATGACGAGGAGGTCGCCGCGTTCGAGTACGACCCGGCGTTTGCGCGCAGCGGCATCGAGATTGCGCCGCTCACGATGCCGCTGTCCAACCGGGTTTATACCTTCCCCGAGTTGGCCCGCAAGACCTTCTACGGGTTGCCCGGATTGTTGGCGGATTCGCTCCCCGACAAGTTTGGCCATGTGTTGATCGATGCCTGGCTCGCCACTCAGGGCCGGCGGCCGGAATCCTTCGATGTGATCGAGCGCCTTTGTTATACCGGCGAGCGCGGGATGGGGGCCTTGGAATTTGCACCCGCGACCGGACCGAAGGCCCGGCAGGCCGGGCAGATCCACATCGACAAACTGGTCGAACTCGCATCGCAGGTGCTCACCCATCGCAATGACCTGCGGGCTTCTTTTGCCGATGAAGGCCGGGAACAGGCCTTGACCGATATCCTGCGGGTGGGCACATCGGCCGGTGGCGCGCGCGCGAAGGCGGTGATCGCCTGGAATCCGGTCACCAACGAGGTCCGTTCCGGCCAGATTCCGGCGCGTGAGGGCTTCGAATACTGGTTGCTGAAATTCGACGGTGTCGCGGCGAACCGCGACAAGGAACTCGAACACCCGCAAGGGTACGGTGTCATCGAATACGCCTATGCCCAGATGGCCCGGGACTGCGGTATCGATATCGAAGAGTGCCGGCTGTTCGAGGAAAACGGCCGGCGCCATTTCATGACGCGGCGTTTTGACCGGCTTGCCAGCGGTGAGAAACTCCACATGCAGTCGCTATGCGCCCTGGCGCATTATGATTTCAACATGGCGGGCGTCTATGCCTATGAACAGGCGTTGCTGGTGATCCGCCAGTTGGGCCTGCCTATGGGCGCGCTTGAGGAACAGTTCCGCCGCATGGCGTTCAACATCGTCGCTCGCAATCAGGACGACCACGTCAAAAACATCGCTTTTCTGATGGACAAATCCGGGAAATGGTCGCTGTCACCCGCCTTCGACATGACTTACAGCTTTAATCCGTCCGGCGCATGGACGGCGAGTCACCAGATGACCATGAACGGCAAACGTGACGATTTCACGATGGATGATTTCAAGTCCTGCGCGAAGGCCGCTTCGATGAAGCGCGGGCGCGCCCAAGCCATCGTCAACGAGGTTCTGGAAACGGTTTCGCATTGGAAGGACTACGCCGAAGCAGCGGAGGTTCCGGTTGCTACGCGCGAGCAGATTCACCAGACCCTGCAGTTACAGGGGCTCAGTTGAGCCTCAGAGTACCCTTGGGGTCTTGAAGCGCGCTTACCGTGCGTTGTCGTGTGCTTGCGGTGCGAGCCGGATCACCCGATGGTAGAGGCTGTAGCCGAGAGGTTCCGCGGAGTGGTAGCCGACGCGCCGAGCATATTCGGGGGGTGCGAGATGATAACGCACCTGGATCTCCAGCTCCGCCGGGCGCGGGGTGCGGTCCATGGAGAACCCGAATCGATAGGTGCGCGGTTTCCGATATGCCAGGCGCGTATCCCACAGATCGACGATGAATGGGCGCCACAACACGTGGCGTTCGAGGAGCTTGCGCTGGGTCCGCAGCACAACGCCGTGAGCGTCGAGCAGGCGCCAATCGACGCTCAGGTAGCGGTTTGGGACACCGGTCGGCACATCGTGGAGGGCGCCCACGTTCGTCAGCGTGATCGCGTACTCGTGGCGCCTGGCACCGCCGGTGACGGCCCGCACCTGAATTTCCAGCGCTTTGCGCACCTCCTGCGGATCGTGGCCGCCGCGCCAGAGGTGACGGCGCGCGGCGCGCGGCGGTCCCCACGGCACCAGGGGACGCGTTACCGCCGGCATGTGACACTCCACGCAGCCCAGCTCGGACACGTTGCGCACGATGTACTCGCCGCTGCGTCCGTGCCAGCGGCCTTCGGCGGAAGCGATCTCGGCGGCGGTGCCACACGGCGGGAAGCGGTAGAAGTTGTCCCAGCGCCCGCCCGGGACTACGTGGCAGCGCACACACAGCGCGTTGGCGTTGGCAAACTTTGCCACCGGGTGCGGGGCGCGGACCTGTTCCGGAGCGTAGGGACCGAGGATTTTCCCGTCGCGCAGGTGGCAGGCCGCACAGGTGACACCCTGTCCCTCCAATACCAGATCGAAGTGCGGATTAGGTGCCAGGATAGGATCCCACTTGTCACCGCCGTGAAAGCCCAGCACCCGTTGGGGCTGCTGGCGATCGAGCGGCGTGTGACAATTGCGGCAGATCTGCTCGCGGCCCTCGTAGCGCCAGTCGGCCCGAAAATAGGGGTCGGTCCAGGCTTGTGCGTGCATGGTGGTCTGCCATTCCCGGTAGTTGGCCGGATGGCAGGCGCCGCACTCCCGGGCGCTGAGCGCTCCGAGTACGGGCGGGGCCGCGTTGGTGGGGATCGGACGTTCGAAGCGTTTGCCGATGTCAAAGGTGTGCAGCGGCCGAAGCAAGCGCCAAGCGAGAAACGCGGCCAACGCCGCGAGCAGGACGCCGATAACCAAGGTGCGTGGGCGCAGGCGGGTCATATCGCGTTACCCGGTCAGCGCCGATTGCGGCCCTACCGGGACCCGGAAACCGGGGTCGCGTGTAGGGGAAAAACGACCGGAGAAAAAGACCCTTAACGATCTGATATTATGAGTGCCAGCCGGGCTGGTCTCGAATGTATGGTGGACCGTATCCGTGGGTGACGGAACATGAATCAGAGGGTTGGCGTTCTCTTCGTCTGCATGGGCAACATTTGCCGTTCGCCCACTGCCGAAGGGGTGTTCACTGCGCGGGTGGAAGCGGCAGGTCTCGCGGATGTCTTCATGATCGATTCCGCGGGCACGCATGCCTATCACGTGGGTCATGCGCCGGACCGCCGCGCCCAAGAGGTCGCGCTGCGGCGTGGCATCGACATTCGGTCCCAGCGCGCGCGGCGCATCACCGGCGAGGATTTCAGCCGGTTCGACTACGTCGTGGCCATGGATCGGGACAATCTCCTGGAGTTGGAGGCGATCTGCCCCGCCGAGTACCGGGAGCGCTTGCACCTGTTCCTCTCCTTTGCTCCGGAACTGGGGATCGACGAGGTTCCGGATCCCTATTACGGAGGCGCCGACGGCTTCGAACGCGTGTTCAGCATGGTGGAAGAGGCCGCCGCGGGATTCTTGCGGGACTTACGCCGCCGCCACGGGTTGAAGGCGGAGCGCTCCTCGGTTCCTTGACCCTCGGTCGTAAAGCAAACCCGTCAAGAGCTGTACCCGCATGATTCCTGGAGGCGGCTGACCGCCCCGGTGATCGGGTGGGACCCGCCTAGCGAAATCCGTCCGGCGCGCCTCACGCCCGTGGTGCCGAATGCAGTCCGCCGGTTCCGTGCGTTCCGCTGATCGACTCAACGGTCCGGTCCGGCGTCGACGGTCGCCACTTCAGTAAACACGGTTCAGGTTAAGCGATGCCGGGGCGGGCAGGGATGCGTTGCATCATTTTTTAGACCGATAACGGGGTCTGCAAAATGGCGCAAGATGCACGCGTTCATGCTGCCGGGTAGCGGCCAGGCAAAGGTCGGGGACGGCCCGGCCGGGCCGTCTTGGCCGGGAGCCGGCCAAGACGGGTGGGGATCCCGCCCAGGTGGGCGGGGAGTACCGGTCATTCCTTGGTTTCGGGTTCCACTACCCGGGTGGGCGGCGGGCCTTCCCCGCCCCGTTCCGGCGCGGGGGCCGGGGGGCTTTCACGTTGCGGGGCGACCTGAGCCGGCGGGCCACCTGAGCCTGAGGACTGGTCCCCGGAGCTACCGGAGGCTGGGGCGTGCGCGTCCGAGGTGGGGGCAGGAGGCCGCGCCGGGGCGTAGTCACTGCGTTCCGGCGCGGTGGTCATCGGGCCGTCCCGCTGCGGGGATACCGGGGCCGGCAGCACACTGGTGTCCGGGGACCGTTCCCCCGTGCCGCCGCGGCTTCCGGAGGCTGGGCCTGGGCCGTGCCCGTTCGAAGCGGGAGCGGCGGACCGTGCCAAGGTCTCGGGTGGCGTGCTCGGAACTGGCTGGCCCTCGGCAGCGGGCGTCGGTACCGCCGCCGGATCCGCCGCTGCGTCGCCTCGGGACTCCGGGTTTGGTCCGGATCCCTGGGGGTGGTTGGGCCCTGTGTTCTCCCGGCGGCGACGGCGTCCACCGCGGCGGCCGCGACGGCTGGGACGCGTCACAGACCCGTCCGCGCCTGCCGTAACGTCGGCCGGGGGAGACGTTCCTGGGCCAGCTGTGGGCTGGGGGGGCGTGCTCGCCGGTGGTTCCGGTGCCCGTTGCTGGGGTAGGGTGTCCCTATTTCGATCCGGTCCGGGACTGCGATCCGGCCCCGAACTGCGATCCATCCCGGGGCTGCGATCCGGCCCGGAAGCTGCGGGGCTGCGGGGTTGACCCCGGCCCCCGGAACCGGAGGCGGGGCGCCGTGGCCGGCGGCGCGCCTCTCCCCGGCCGCTGGGGCCCGGGCGGGGAGAGGAAGGACGCACGGGGGCCGCGCCGGAGCTGGCTGGAGCGGGGGACGCGGTGGCGCTGGGCGTGCCGGCTGCGCCGGTCCCGGCACCAGTCCCGGCACCAGTCCCGGCACCAGTCCCACTATTACGCCCGGGGCTGAACAGACTCGACCACAGGCGCTGCAGAAAGCCGCTGTCGCGCTGAGCGGGGACGGGGGCGGGGGCGGATGCCGCTACGCTCGATGGGGGTGCCGGCGCTCGGGGTGCTACCGCCGTTACCGCGGGTGCCTCTGGCAGTTCCCGGGGAGCGCCCGGGAACGACGGTGCCGCCGCCGATTCCGCTGCCGGTACCATCTCATAGCTCAGCCGCGGGCTGGACTCCGCCGCCACTTCGTCCGCCCGGGCGCGCTGGACTTCGAAGCGCGGAGTTTGCAGAGCGGGGTCTGGCACCACCACGATCACGACTGGGTGGCGATGTTCGATACTCGCGAGGGCGTCGCGCTTCTCGTTCAACAGGTAGGTCGCCACGCTCACCGGGACGGTGACTACCACCCGGCCGGTACGTTCCTTGATGCTTTCCTCTTCCAGCAGACGGAGGATGGACAGCGCCAGGGACTCCACGCCGCGGACCGTGCCCTGGCCGTTGCAGCGCGGGCATACCTCAAGGCTGGTTTCTCCAAGGGATGTGCGCAGCCGCTGGCGCGACATCTCCAGCAGGCCAAAGCGGGAAATCCGTCCCACCTGGACCCGAGCGCGGTCCATTTTCAGGGCCTCGCGCAGGCGATTCTCCACCTCGCGCTGGTTGCGCACCGGCGTCATGTCGATGAAGTCGATAACGATCAGTCCGCCCATATCCCGCAGCCGCAGTTGGCGGGCGATTTCGTCCGCCGCCTCCAGATTGGTCTGCAGGGCGGTTTCCTCGATGTCACTGCCTTTGGTGGCGCGCGCGGAGTTGATATCGATGGAAATCAGTGCTTCGGTGTGGTCGATGACCACCGCGCCGCCGGAGGGTAGCTGCACCATGCGCTGGAACGCGGACTCGATCTGGGATTCTATCTGGAAGCGGGTGAAGAGCGGGATCGGATCCTGATACTGTTTGAGCTTGCCCAGCGTTTGGGGCATCACCTGTTCCATGAAGTCCCGCGCCTGCTGGTAGACCTCCGGCTGGTCGATCAGCACCTCACCGATGTCGCTGGAGAGGTAGTCGCGCAGGGCGCGGATCATCAGGTTGCTTTCCTGGAACACCAGGAACGGCGCGACACGTTGGTCAGCGGCGTTCTGGATGACTCCCCACAGGTGCAGCAGGTAATCGAGGTCCCACTGGAGCTCTTCCGCGGCGCGCCCGACGCCCGCGGTGCGTACGATGAGGCCCATGTCCTCGGGGATGTTGAGGACGCTCACCGCGTCGCGCAACAACTGGCGGTCTTCGCCCTCGATGCGCCGCGACACACCCCCGGCGCGGGGATTGTTGGGCATCAGGACCAGATAACGGCCGGCGAGGCTGATAAAGGTGGTGAGTGCCGCGCCCTTGGTCCCGCGCTCTTCCTTGTCCACTTGGACCAGGAGTTCCTGGCCCTCGTGGAGCGCGTCGCGGATCTGGACACGGCCGCCGTTCTTGCCGGCGGCGGGATCAAAGTAGCTGCGCGCTACCTCTTTGAAGGGCAGGAAGCCATGGCGTTCGGAGCCGTAGTCGACGAACGCCGCCTCCAGGCTCGGTTCCACTCGGGTGATTTTGCCCTTGTAGATGTTGGATTTTTTCTGTTCCCGGGCGACCGCTTCGATATCCAGGTCGTACAGGCGTTGGCCGTCCACCATGGCCACGCGCAACTCCTCCGAATGAGTTGCGTTTACCAGCATTCGCCTCATAGCATTGATCTCTCAGGCGCTCGACCCTCGCCGTTCGGCACGGTCGCAGCGGCACGTGCGGTCCCACGGCACCACGCAACGCGGCGCGCAAGGCCTGCGAAGGCCGGTTGCGCGCCGCGTTGCGTGGGACGTGAGGTATCGATCCGCCGGACCTAGCCTCGGTCCGGGGAACGCGGTTGTCCAATCGGTAAAGCCTTGTTGCGAAAAACCAGATCCACATCACGATGCGTGTGCCCGGGCGCGGTCCGGCAACGGCCGAAGGCGATAGCCCCTCGACGTCCAGATTCCGCTGTCGTTCCATTCCGGTTCCTTGTTCACCCCGGCCCTGTGGCCCGCGGGCGGTGCGTCGTGTTTCGGCCCGGGAGTTGGACCGGGAGATGCGCTGATTGCGCCTCCCCGGGTCACCCCCACCGGTCCGGATACAGGAAATCGGCTCTGCGTTACCGCGATCCATTGCCGCCGGTCGTTAAGACCGGTGGCCGCGACCACGGTCGCCTGACTATATCAGTGTTCCCCAATCCCAGCAATTCACCCACCTAAACTGGTATGATCGCCGACCGATGGGTGCCGATTTACACAAGCCGCGGAATGCCCCCCGGATCGTGGTAGTGCTTGCCGACGATGCGGGACAACGCATCGATAATTTCTTGGCACGGCACATGAAAGGCGTGCCTCGCAGCCATGTCTACCAAGTATTGCGTACCGGGCAGGTGCGGGTGAACCGTGGACGGATCCGGGCGCACTACCGGGTGCGGACCGGGGATGAAGTACGGATACCGCCCTACACGCAAAGCGCGCCCACGGCGGCAGCCGGCCCAGAGCCGGAGCGCGTTGCGTGGCTTGCGCAACGGATCCTGCATCGGGGTCCGGACCTGCTGGTGATCGACAAGCCGTCCGGGATGCCGGTGCATGCCGGTTCCGGGGTACCCTACGGCATCATCGAGAGCCTGCGTGCCTTATACCCGGATGAACCCGCGCTGGAACTGGTCCATCGGCTGGACCGGGAGACTTCCGGTTGCCTCGTGGTGGCGCGTTCCCGCCAAGCGTTGCGGGCCCTGCATGATGCCCTGCGCGGAGGCCGCATGGAGAAGCGCTATCTGGCCCTGGTGGCGGGACAGTGGGACGGGGGCAAACGCGAGGTCTCCATGCCCCTGCGGCGCAATGTGCTGCAAGGGGGGGAGCGGATGGTACAGGTCGAGGCCGCTGGCAAGCCGGCGCTCAGCCGGTTCCGGCCGGTGGCGCGGTACGCGGACAGCACCCTGATGGAGGTGTCCATCGTTACCGGGCGTACCCACCAGATCCGGGTCCACGGCGCGCATATCGGTCATCCGCTGGCGGGAGACGAGAAGTACGGCGACCCGGCGTTTAACCGCCGGATGCGCGCCCTGGGGTTGCGGCGGATGTTTCTGCATGCCCAGTTCGTGAGTTTGGAGCCGGCACCCGGGGTCCGCGAGTTGAGCGTCAGCGCGCCGCTGGACCCGGAACTCAAGGCGCTGCTGGAAACCCTGGAAACGCGCCATGCCGACTAAGCGGTACCGACTGTTGGTGTTCGATTGGGACGGCACGCTGATGGATTCGGTCGGCCACATCGTGGCGAGCATGCACGCAGCCATGGCAGACCTCAACGTCCCGCGGTTGCCGGAAGCGCAGGTACAGGACGTCATCGGGCTCGGCCTGCGGGAGGCCCTGGATACCCTGTTTCCGGATCGCGACGGAGAGTTCAAGGACCGGTTCACGGCGCGCTACCGGGCGCATTTCGTCACCCCGGGACGGGTCCCGCCGTTGTTTCCGGATGCCGAACTGGTCCTGGAGGCACTGGACGCCGCCGGTTACCTGCTGGCGGTCGCTACGGGCAAGAGTCGCCAGGGCCTGCTGCGGGAGTTGCATGGCACGGGACTGGAACGGCGGTTTCACGCCAGCCGCTGCGCCGAGGAGACCTGCTCCAAGCCGGATCCCCGAATGCTGCTGGAGATCATGGCGGAACTCGGCGTGGATCCGGGCGCGACCCTGATGATCGGCGATACCGAGTACGATATGGCGATGGCGCGCAACGCAGGCGCCCACGGGCTCGGGATCACCCATGGTGTGCACAGTGCGGAGCGCCTGCTGCGTCACGGTCCGACGGGATGTATCGACGCCCTGAGCCAATTTCCAAAATGGCTAGCGCAGGCCGGATCAGTGGCGGATACCGGTGCGCGTTCAGGACCGGCCCAACGCGGAGGGTGAACACATGTCGGATGAAGAACAGCAATCCGGCGCGCAGCCGCCGTCATCCCCCGCCCCGGTGGCGTCTCCACCGTCCGCGGCCCCCGGCCAGGACTTGTTGCAGCGCCTCGCATTCGCCGCACTGATCGAACAGCGTCGTTCCCGCCGCTGGGGGATCTTTTTCAAATCGCTTTTGTTCCTGTACCTGTTCGTAGTGCTGGCAGTGGTGGTAACGCCTGCCCGCTGGCGCGCGGAGGGTCTGCCCGGCGGGCGCCATACTGCGCTGGTGGACCTCACGGGGATCATCGCTGCGGGCGCCCCCGCCAGTGCGGACAACGTGATCCGCGGTCTGCGGGCGGCGTTCGATGACAAGGACACCGCCGGGGTAATTCTGCGTATCAACAGCCCCGGCGGCAGCCCTGTTCAGGCGGGGGAGATCAATCATGCGATCCGCGACCTGCGCACGGCCCATCCGGATATTCCGATCTACGCGGTGATCACCGACATCTGCGCGTCCGGGGGCTACTACGTGGCAGTGGCCACCGACCAGATCTATGCCGATCAAGCCAGTATCGTGGGTTCCATCGGGGTCTTGATGGACGGCTTTGGTTTTGTGGAAACCCTGAAGAAACTCGGTGTGGAACGGCGCTTGATTACCTCCGGCGCGCACAAGGGATTCATGGATCCGTTTTCCCCGGAGAACCCGGTGGACGTGCAACATCTCCAGCAGATGCTGGATGACATTCACCGCCAGTTCATCCAGGCGGTGGAACAGGGGCGCGGGAGCCGACTCAAGCCGACCCCGGATTTGTTCAGCGGTCTGGTATGGACCGGAGACCAGAGCGTCAAGCTCGGGCTGGTGGACGGGATCGGCAGCGCGCGCTACGTGGCTCGCAGGATCATCGGCGCGCCGCGCATCGTGAACTACACGCGGCGGCAGAACCTGTTCGACCGTTTGAGCGACCGGGTGGGTACCACCATGGCGCACGCCGTGATGACCTGGTTGTCCGCGCCGCAACTGCGCTGACGGCCCCCTGGGGACGCGGATCGGGCAGCGGGCCTACAGAACCGCGACGCCTTCGTTTTCCAGCATGCGCACCAAGCGGATCAGGGGCAGCCCCATGAGCGCCGTGGGATCGTCCCCCTCCAGGCGTTCGAACAAGGTGATGCCGAGTCCCTCGGAGCGGAAGCTGCCGGCGCAGTTATAGGGTTCATCCCGTGCCACGTAGTGTTCGATCTGCTCGTGGGTCAGGCGGCGGAACACCACCTGGAACGGAACCACCTCCGCCCGCATGCGGTCGTGGACGGTGTTCAGCAAGGCCAAGCCGATGGCGAAGCGCATCGTGCGTCCGTTGGCGTGGAGAAGTTGGGTGCAGGCGTTGTCGTGAGTCCCCGGCTTGCCGAGGATCCTGCCGTCAAGGATCGCCACTTGATCGGAACCGATGATCAGCGCGCCGGGGCAGGCCGCGGCCGCGGCGCGCGCCTTGGCCTGCGCAAGACGCTTCACCAGGGCCTCTGGCGCCTCATCGGGGTGCGGTGTCTCATCCACGTCCGGCGCATAGGTGCGAAACGCGAGGCCCAGACGCGTGAGCAGTTCGCGACGGTAGGGTGATGTCGAAGCGAGGACCAAGTCCACCGGACCGGCCATGGGTGCGCTAGGCTCAGACATCATCGGATCTCAATCAGAGTCTCGTCGGGATTGACCTTGTCACCTTTGCTCACGTGGACCGCAGTTACGGTGCCTGCGAGGGGGGCCTGGATCTCGGTCTCCATCTTCATGGCCTCGGTGATCAGCAGCGGGTCCCCGGCGTGCACCGTGTCGCCCACTTTGACGCGCACCTCCACAATGGTGCCGGGCATCGAGGTGACCACGTCACCGGCAGTACTGGCGCGTGGCCGGCGGCTGCCCTGCACCGCGCCGCGGCCCGCGGACACGTTGCCCGGCGGCAGTGTTCCCAGGGTGTCGAGGGTCTCCACCAGGATCTCCTCGGGCATCCCGTCCACATAGACATAGAACGGCCGCTGATCGCGGGTTTTGTGGCCGCTCCCGGTCACTTTAATGTGGTAGCTCTCGCCATGGAGCGTGATGTTGAACTCCGTGGGGACCGGTGCGCTCTGCGCCGGTATCTCCCCTGCGGGCACCTCCAGCGATTCCGGTTCCAGGGTGCCCGCCGCGCGCCGCTCCAGGAACTCCCGGCCCAGATCTGGAAACATCGCGAAGGTCAGTACGTCCTCTTCGCTGTGGGCCAACCCCGCTACCGCCGCGCGCAGGGTGTCCATCTCCGGGGCCAGGGTGTCTGCCGGGCGCCCATCCACGATCTCCGCATTGCCGATCGCCTGCTGGCGCACCAAGGCATTGACGGGGCCCGGCGCGCGGCCGTAACGCCCTTGCAGGTAGAGCTTGACCTCGTTGGTGATGGTCTTATAGCGGGCGCCGGTCAGGACGTTGAGCAGTGCCTGGGTGCCGACGATCTGCGAGGTGGGGGTCACCAGGGGCGGATACCCCAGATCCTCACGCACCTTCGGGATTTCCGCCAGCACATCATCGAGGCGCGCCAACGCGTCTTGTTCACGCAACTGTTGATAGAGGTTACTGATCATGCCCCCGGGAACTTGGTTGACCTGAACGCGGGTATCCACGGTGTTGTAGTCGCTCTCGAAGCGGCGGTATTTCCTGCGCACCTTCAGAAAGTAGTCACCGATGGACTGCAACAGGGCAAGGTCGAGTCCGGTGTCGTATTCGGTGCCATGCAACGCCGCGACCAGACTCTCGGTGGCGGGGTGGCTCGGTCCGTCGGCAAATGCCGAGATCGCCGTGTCGATGTACTCGCAGCCGTTCTCCACCGCCTTGAGATGGCACATATAGGCGAGCCCGGCGCTGTTGTGACTATGCAGGTGGAGCGGAACCCCCACCGCTTGGCGCAGCTCCCGAAACAGGCCGGCAGCCACCATCGGGGTGAGCAGCCCCGCCATGTCCTTGACCACGACGCTGTCGCAACCCATGGCCTCCAGGCCGCGGGCCAGTTCCACGAACTGCGGGATCCCGTGCACTGGGCTGGTCGTGTAGCAGATGGTTCCCTGGGCGTGCTTGCCCGCGGCTTTAACCGCCCGTACCGGAACTTCGAGGTTGCGCAGATCGTTGAGGGCATCGAAGATGCGGAACACATCGATGCCGTTGTTTGCCGCGTGATCGACGAAGTAGCCCACCACGTCGTCCGGGTAGTGGCGGTATCCCAGCAGATTCTGGCCCCGGAGCAACATCTGCAAGCGCGTGTTGGGCAGCGCCTTGCGCAGCGTCCGCAGCCGTTCCCAGGGATCCTCCTTCAGGTAGCGCAAGCACGCGTCGAAGGTTGCTCCACCCCACACCTCCAATGACCAATATCCCACCTGATCGAGACGCGCGCACACCGGGACCATATCGGCGGTGCGCATACGGGTGGCAATCAGGGACTGGTGCGCGTCCCGTAATATCACGTCGGTGATTTTGACCCTGGGCATTGCCACCACCGTTGCGGGTTGAATGTTCGGGGCGTCCTGGGGCGCTGCCGGCCGGGATCAGAGACCCGCCTGGGCGGCTACTGCGGCGGCGATCGCCGCGGCCAGCTCGCGGCGCGGGCGCTGGGCGGTATAGTCGGTCAGTTCCGGATGTTGTTCCACAAAGCCGGTATCGAAGTGCCCGGCACGGAATTCGGGGTTCCCGAGGATCTGTAAATGGTAGGGGATCGTGGTCTTCACCCCGAACACGCCGATGTCACGCAACGCCCTACCGGCCCGCGCCAGCAGCCCTTCCCAATCCCGCGCCCAGACCGTGAGCTTCACACACATGGAGTCATAATAGGGCGGAATCTCGTACCCCGTATAGATGGCGCCGTCGGTGCGCACGCCAGGTCCGCCTGGGGCGAAGTACCGGGTGATGCGCCCGAAGCTCGGCAGGAAGTCGTTCTTGGGATCCTCGGCGTTGATCCTGAATTCCATGGCGTAACCGCTGTGCCGGATTTCCTCCTGGCGGAAGCCGAGCGGCAGCCCGGCCGCGATACGGATCTGCGCCTGCACGATGTCGAGCCCGGTGATTTCCTCGGTGACGGTGTGTTCCACCTGCAGACGGGTATTCATCTCCATGAAATAGCACGCGCCCGAGCCGTCCACCAGGAACTCGACGGTACCGGCGTTCTCGTATCCCGCCGCCCGCGCGACGCGCAACGCCAGCCCGCTCAGGTGCTCACGCTGGGCGTCGTCGAGCTGTGGGGAGGGCGCCACTTCCAGCAGCTTCTGATGGCGGCGCTGGATGGAGCAGTCCCGTTCATACAGATGCACCAGGTTCCCGTGCCGGTCCGCGAGGATCTGAACCTCGATGTGACGCGGGCGCTCGATGCACTTCTCCAGGAAGATATCGGCGTTCCCAAACGCCTTGCGTGCTTCGGAGAGCACCCGCTGGTACTGGCGCCGGAGTTCCTCCGGTGACGCGCAACGCCGAATGCCCCGGCCGCCTCCGCCGGTGGTCGCCTTGAGCATCACCGGATATCCGATGGACTGCGCCAGCACCAGCGCCTCCTCCAGGCTGGTCAGGTTGTCGTCGCTGCCGGGGATCACTGGGATCCCGGCCGCGCGCATGGTTCGGCGCGCCTCGGTCTTATCCCCCATGCGCCGGATGACCTCCGCAGATGGTCCGACGAAGCAGATCCCGCGGCGGGCGCAGGTCTCCGCAAACAGCGGGTTTTCGGACAGGAAGCCGTAACCGGGATGGATGGCGTCGCAACCGGTGGCACGGGCCAGATTCACGATCCGGTGCACGTTGAGGTAGCCGGCTACGGAATCGGGCCCGATGCCGTAGGCCTGGTCCGCTTTTTTGACATGGAGCCCATGGCGATCAGCGTCGGTATAGATGGCCACGGAGGTAATGCCCATCTCCGCGCAGGCGCGTACGACCCGTACCGCCACTTCGCCGCGGTTGGCGATGAGAAGTTTTTTGATCACGGGTGGCCCCCGTCTCCGGTTCCGGACCCGAGCGGGACCCGGAAATCGCGCGTGCTAACCCGCATTATTCATGAAGGCGGCGGACCGCTCCAGTGATGCGCTGGGGGGTCGTCCCGTGGGATCAATCCGGCGCCGCTCGGGTCCGCGGGACCGGGCTGGGAACCGCGCGATCCCCCTGGGATCCGTCGCGATCAGACCGGCTACGCGTCCCGCCGCTGGCGTCTTCATGGGTTTCTACGCAAAACGCTCCGGCCTGTCAAGCACAAGGGGCCCGGAAACAACAACCTAGTAGCCCGTTTCTAAAGGGATTTTACTTTGACAACTGAATACTTCAGGGTCTATATTGACGGGCTTGATGTTTAAGTCGCTTCCGCAACACTTCGAACCCCTGCGTCGGGTGGAGCAGGGGCAGGCCTATCGTGGACAGGTGGCGCTGTCGCGGATGGACCGTCTCGGGCGGACGCTGGCCAGCACCGAGGGTGCCGTCCAGGTGGAATTGTACTTGGATCGGGACGAGCAGCGGATCGCGTATCTGCACGGACGGATCGAGGCGCGGCTGAGCTTGGTTTGCCAGCGCTGCCTGGAGCCCATGGGTCTGGAAGTGGACCGCGAGATCCTGCTGGGGCTGGTGCGCAGTGATGAGGAGGCGGATCGGCTGCCGATGCAGTATGAACCACTGCTGGTGACCCCAGGGCCGATGGCGGTTTCCGAGATCATCGAGGATGAGTTGATCCTGGCGCTGCCGATCGTGGCACTGCACGGCGATGGGGAACCGTGTATGGCATACACCCCGGCGCGTGCCGAGGAGGAGCAGGATGCGACGGGGAGCACCGAGGACCCGTTCGCGATGCTCAAAGAACTGAAACGACGTGACTGAGCCCAAATCGGAGTAGACGACCATGGCGGTACAGAAATCCCGCAAGACCCCGTCCAAGCGCGGCATGCGCCGCGCTCACGACGCGCTCAAGCCGATGACCCTGTCCATTGAGCCGACCACCGGTGAGACACATATTCGCCACCATGTGAGCCCAAGCGGGTATTACCGCGGCCGCAAAGTGGTCTCCAGCAGCGACGAATAGGATCGGCCACGGAAACCCAGGTCTCCATGAAATCGCCTGAGGCACCGCCCGGCGCGATTGTTGGCCGTGGCCCACGGTCATGAACGAACCGCGCGCCATCGCACTGGACGCCCTTGGGGGTGACCACGGTTCGGACGTGGTTATCCCCGCGGCTTTGCAGGTGCTGCGGGAGTTTCCGCAGTTGCGTCTGATTCTGGTTGGTGACCGGAGCGTCATCGACGCATCCCTGGCCAAGGTCGGCGGGCGTGCCGGGGATCGCCTGGAGATCCACCATGCCTCTGAGCGGGTGGAGATGGATGATCCACCCTCCCACGCCCTGCGCATGAAAAAGGACTCGTCCATGCGCGTGGCGATCAACTTGGTGAAAGAAGGGCGCGCAGATGCCTGTGTCAGCGCCGGCAATACCGGCGCGCTGATGGCCATTTCGCGTTTCGTGTTGAAGACCCTGCCTGGAGTGGATCGCCCTGCGATCATATCCGCATTGCCTTCCATCACCGGACATACCTACGTCCTCGACCTCGGGGCCAACGTGGATTGCACCGCTCAACAGTTGTTCCAGTTCGCGGTCATGGGCTCGGTCCTGGTCAGCGCGGTGGACAACAACACTCTCCCACGGGTAGGTCTGCTCAATGTGGGCGAGGAGGAGATCAAGGGCAACGAACAGGTTAAGGAAGCCGCGGCCCTGCTGTCCATGAGCCCGCTGAATTACATCGGTTTCGTCGAGGGGGACGACGTCTATACCGGCGGCGTGGACGTAGTGGTGTGTGACGGGTTCGTGGGCAATGTCGCGCTCAAGACCAGCGAAGGTGTCGCCAAGTTCATCGCGCATCACGTCAAGCGGGAGTTCTCGCGCAATCTCCTGACCCGTGTCGCTGCCCTTGCCGCTTTTCCAGTGCTGCGTGCGCTGCGGGCGAAGATTGACGCACGGCGTTACAACGGGGCGAGTCTGTTGGGCCTTCAGGGAATCGTCATCAAGAGCCACGGCGGCGCGGACGCCTTTGCTTTCGCCAACGCTATCCGGATCGCGGTCCTCGAGGTCGAGAAGGCGGTGCCTGAGAAGATCCGGGACCGGCTCGAAACCCTCCTGGCGGAAAGGCGGGCAGGTTGACCTACACGCGCATCACGGGCACCGGCGGGTACCTGCCGGAAAAAGTTCTGACCAATCTCGACCTGGAAAAGATGGTCGACACCTCGGATGCGTGGATTCAGGACCGCACCGGCATACGCGAACGTCATATCGCGGCAGAAACCGAAACCACCTGCGACCTGGCGGAGGCCGCGGCGCGGCGTGCGCTGCAGGCGGCGGGGCTCGAACCCGGGGCCGTCGACCTGATAATCGTCGCGACCACCACGCCGAACCGGGTGTTTCCGAGCACCGCCTGTCTGCTCCAGCAGCGTCTCGGCATCCACGGTTGTCCGGCCTTCGACGTACAGGCGGTATGCACCGGTTTTGTCTATGCACTGGCGGTGGCGGACAAATTCATCCGCACCGGGAGCGCGCGCTGCGCCCTGGTGGTGGGGGCGGAAACGCTGTCGCGGATTCTCGATTGGAAGGACCGCTCGACCTGTGTGCTGTTCGGCGACGGGGCCGGTGCCGTGGTGTTGCAATCCAGCGATACGCCGGGTGTCCTATCCACGCATCTGCACGCCGATGGCCACTATGAACACCTGTTGACGGTCCCCGCCGGGGTCTCGGAGAACCGGGCGCAGTTCTGGGACGGGAGCGCGAACATTCAGATGAAGGGCAACGAAGTGTTCCGCATGGCTGTCAATACCCTGGGACGCATCGTTACCGAGGTGCTGCACGCCAACCATCTGCGCAAGTCCGATGTGGACTGGCTCATCCCGCACCAAGCCAATATCCGGATCATCGCAGCCACCGCCCGCAAGCTCAACTTGCCCATGGAACGGGTGGTGGTCACCGTGGACACCCATGGCAATACCTCGGCGGCGTCGATCCCGCTCGCCCTGGACGTGGCGGTGCGCGACGGCCGCATCCAGCCCGGGGCCACCATCCTGATGGAGGCCTTCGGGGGCGGGTTTACCTGGGGTGCCGCGCTGATGCGCTACTGAGTGCATAGCCGGCGGACGAATCTATAACATAGATAATTAAATTCATTTATTACACGCGCTTATTGATGCTTCAAATGGAAATGACGACGTCGATTACCCTGGCTATGGTATTCCCCGGGCAGGGTTCCCAATCGGTGGGCATGCTGGCGTCGCTGGCGATGGCCGATCCGCACGTGCGAGCGACCTTTGCGGAGGCATCCGAGGCCTTGGGCGAGGACCTCTGGGCCCTGGTAAGCAGCGGACCCGAAGCGCGTCTGAACCAGACCGAATGCACACAGCCTGCCATGCTCACGGCCGGTGTGGCGGTATGGCGGGCGTGGCGCGCCGCTGGGGGCCCGGCACCGGCGCGGCTGGCGGGCCACAGTCTGGGAGAATACACGGCGCTGGTGTGCGCCGGCGCCCTGGATTTCGCGCCAGCGGTCCGGATCACCCGTTTGCGCGGTCAGTTGATGCAGGCGGCGGTTGCCCCGGGCGCGGGCGCAATGGCCGCGATCCTTGGGCTGGAGGATGACGCGGTGCGCGCCTTGTGCACGGCGGCAGCCGCCGGCCAAGTGGTCGCGGCGGCGAACTTCAACGCGCCCGGCCAGGTGGTGATCGCGGGGCACGCCGAGGCGGTGGCGCGCGCCGTGGAATTGGCGCGCGGTGCCGGCGCGCGCCGGGTGGTACCGTTGCCGGTCAGCGTACCATCGCATTGCGCCCTCATGGGACCCGCAGCCGAGCGCTTGGCGGCGGAGCTGGAGCGCGCCGACGTGCGGAGCCCGAGCATCCCCGTGGTGCAAAACGCCGATGCCGCCACCCATGACACGCCCGCGGAGATTCGGGCGGCACTGGTGCGCCAGCTGGACCATCCGGTACGTTGGGTGGAGACGGTGCGCGACTTGGCGCAGCGCGGATGCACCACATTGCTGGAATGTGGGCCGGGCAAGGTACTGTCGGGCCTGAATCGGCGTATCGACAAGCGCTTGGACGTGCGTTGTATCGAGGATCCGGAGGGCCTCTCTGAGGCGCTGCGGTCCTTGGGCGCGGGGTAGCCGTGCGGGCTGCCCGTGCGCCGGGTGCGGCCACACCACTACGTAGCGGGGGAGGACAATCGGATGGGATCCTTGGAAGGCGAGATCGCGTTGGTCACCGGCGCGAGCCGCGGGATCGGTCAGGCGATCGCCCTGGAGCTGGCGCGCGCGGGCGCGCGGGTCATCGGCACCGCCACTACCGAGGCGGGCGCCGCGGGTATTGCCGCGTGGCTCCAGACCCAGGGGTTCGCCGGGGAGGGCAGGGTGTTGGACGCCGCGGATCCGGCTTCCATCGAAGCCCTGATGGGCGGACTGTCCAGCGAGATGGGCGGCCCAACGATCCTGGTGAACAACGCGGGCATCACGCGCGACAATCTGCTGATGCGTATGAAAGACGCGGAGTGGGCGAGCGTTATCGACGTGAATCTCGGCGCCGTGTTCCGGCTGAGCAAGGCCTGTCTGCGCGGGATGATGAAGGCCCGCAAGGGCCGGGTCATCAACATCACCTCGGTGGTGGCCTTGACCGGAAACCCAGGCCAAGCCAATTACGCGGCCGCCAAGGCCGGGATCATCGGGTTCACCAAATCCCTGGCGCGGGAGGTGGGATCTCGGGGCATTACGATAAACGCGGTAGCTCCGGGCTTCATCGATACCGATATGACCCGCGCACTACCCGAGGCGCAGCGCGATGTACTGTTGGAGCGCATCCCCCTCCAGCGGCTGGGCACCGCCACGGAAGTGGCGCAGGCGGTGGCATTCCTGGCCTCCCCTGCGGCGGCCTACATCACCGGGGAGACCCTGCACGTGAACGGAGGCATGTATATGTCGTGACCGGGGTGCGGTCCGTGGCCGCTGGCCGGCAGTATGACGCTTCAGTTAACTAGCTACCGCATATAGCTTTTCGTTGGATTTTTTCCGGCGCGGTGATTACTGGCTTGACAGCAGCCGTTTTGTCTTTACATTTGTGGAACACGCGGTATGAATTCACTACAATACCGCACGCATTTCCATTTCAGTGTGGGAGGTTAGATCGCTCATGAGCAGTGTCGCAGAACGCGTCCAGAAGATCGTTATAGAGCAATTGGGCGTCAAAGATGAAGAGGTGACGCCCGACGCGTCGTTCGTCGACGATCTCGGTGCCGACTCCTTGGATACCGTGGAGTTGGTGATGGCACTGGAGGAGGAGTTCGAGTGCGAGATCCCCGACGAAGAGGCGGAGAAGATCACCACCGTCCAGCAGGCTGTCGAGTACATCAATACGCATATCGGCTGATCCGCTGGATCGACCGACCGGGCCGCGTGATCCACTGTAGGGGTGGCTGCGGCCTGTTGTTTTTTTGGCCCCAGGCGAGAACCGGATCGCACCGGCGCGAGAGGATGGCTTCTTGATCGGCAGACGTGTGGTGATTACCGGGCTTGGTATCGTTTCGCCCGTGGGCAACAGCGTGCCGCAGGCCTGGGATAACATCCTCGCCGGGCGCAGCGGTATCGGCCCGATCACCCACTTCGACGTTACCGATTTCCCGGTCCGGTTCGGGGGATCGGTGCGTGACTTCGATCCGGCCCGCTACCTCTCTCCGAAGGAGGTCAAGAAGTCCGACCCCTTTATCCACTATGGCATCGCCGCCGCCATGCAGGCCGTTGAGGATGCCGGTC
Source organism: Chromatiales bacterium 21-64-14 (assembly GCA_002255365.1). Classification (NCBI taxonomy): domain Bacteria; kingdom Pseudomonadati; phylum Pseudomonadota; class Gammaproteobacteria; order Chromatiales; species Chromatiales bacterium 21-64-14. The sequence continues at coordinate 33,480 of NCBI01000018.1, read as the reverse complement.
TGACCGTGACGGAGGCCAACGCCGAGCGCATCGGGGTCGCGATCGGGTCTGGAATCGGCGGCCTAAGCTGGATCGAGCGGGGCTATAGATCCTACCTGGATGGCGGGCCGCGCAAGATTTCCCCGTTCTTCGTTCCCGGCAGCATCATCAACATGGTCGCTGGCGACCTGTCGATTCTGCTGGGGATCCAGGGCCCCAATCTCTCCATCGTGTCCGCGTGCACGACGGGGACCCATAACATCGGTGAAGCGGCCCGTATCATCGCCTATGGCGACGCTGATGTGATGGTCGCGGGCGGCACCGAGATGGCCACCACACCCACTGGCCTGGGCGGTTTCGCCGCCTCCCGCGCACTGTCCACCCGCAATGACGACCCCGCCACCGCGAGCCGTCCCTGGGACAAGGATCGCGACGGGTTTGTTCTGAGTGACGGGGCCGGAGTCCTGGTCTTGGAGGAATACGAATTCGCGCGGCGGCGCGGCGCACGCATCTACGCGGAGGTGGCCGGCTATGGTATGAGTGGCGACGCCTACCATATGACCCAACCCTGCGAGGGCGGGGCGGGTGCGCGCCGTTGCATGCGCAACGCGTTGCGCGACGCCGGCCTGGAGCCGGACGCGGTGGACTACGTCAATGCCCACGGCACCTCCACTCCAGTCGGCGATAAGGCGGAGTGCGACGCCATCAAAGGCGCGTTCGGAGATCACGCTTACCGTCTCGCGGTGAGTTCCACCAAATCCATGACCGGTCACCCGCTGGGCGCCGCCGGGGGCATCGAGGCGGTGTTCATCGCGCTCGCCATCCGTGACCAAGTGGCTCCTCCTACCATCAACCAGTTCACGCCGGATCCGGAGTGCGACCTGGACTTCGTTCCGGGTAGCGCCCGCGCGATGAAGATCGATGTGGCCCTGTCGAACTCCTTCGGGTTCGGCGGTACCAACGCCACGCTGCTGCTGCGCGCCTTGCGTTAGTGTAGGGTCTTACGCTTGGAGGCCGATCCGGCGTTCGCCCAACGTGTCTGGTCAAGGCCCACGGAGCTGGCGTCAGGCCGGGGACGGCCACGACCAGGGGCGATGACGTGATTTTGGTTAACGGGCGTGAAACCGACCAGCTGCCGGTGGCGGACCGGGGCCTGCAGTACGGAGACGGGCTGTTTGAGACCCTCATGGTCCGGGATGCCCGCCCACTGCATTGGGAACGGCATCTGGCCCGCCTGACGGCCGATTGCACGCGCCTCGCCATTCCCGCGCCGGACCCCGATCGCCTGCGCCGGGAAGCGGCCCAGGTCTGCCAGGACGCGGCTGCGGGCACCCTCAAGATCCTCGTGACCCGGGGGGCCGGGGAGCGCGGCTACCGGCCGCCGCCCCCATCCGCCGGGGTGCAAGCCACCCGGATCCTGGCGCTGTATCCGGCACCGGCGTATCCGGAGGCCCATCGACGGGAGGGAGTGGTGACGCGGATCTGCGCGACCCGGCTCGGGATCAACCCCGCCCTGGCCGGGATCAAGCATCTCAACCGGTTGGAACAGGTGTTGGCGCGGGCCGAGTGGGACGACCCCGCGATCCCGGAAGGGCTGATGCTGGACCTGCACGGGCGCGTGGTCGAGGGGACCATGAGCAATCTGTTCCTGGTGCGCGACGGGACGCTGATCACGCCGGATCTCGCGCGCTGCGGAGTGGCGGGGGTGGTGCGAGCGATAATCCTGGAGCAGGCCGCCGCGCGGGGGATCCCGTGTCAGGTCCGGGACGTGGCAGCAGAGGAACTTACCGGCGCCGAGGAGATCTTTCTGTGTAACAGCCTGATTGGGATCTGGCCGGTGTGCCGGATCGACCGCCACACCTATACCAGCAGGAGCCTGACCTTGCGCCTAGCCGAGTGGCTGACCCTCGTGTAGTGTTTCACGCTTGGAGCCTGACCCTGCGTACTCTGCTCTACAAGTTGCTCGGACTCACCATCCTGCTAGGCAGCTTTGTCTTCGGATGGACCTACCTGGGGTACCAGGAGTTCGTGGACTCGCCTCTCCACTTGGAAGGACGGCCGCTGCCCTACGTATTGGACAAGGGAACGTCGCTGCACCAGTTGGCCGACGATTTGACACGGCGCGGGGTTATCCACCATCCGTCCTATCTGGTCTGGCTGGGGCGGCGCATGGGAATTTCCCAGCGGCTGCAGGCCGGGCAATACGAATTCCAGGCCGACACCACGCCCCGGGAACTGCTGTCCCGGATCGCCGCGGGCAAGGTACTGCAATATACGCTGACGCTGGTGGAAGGATGGACGTTCCGGGAGGTCATGGAGGCCATTGAGGCCCATGATAGCTTGGTCCACACGCTTGCGGGCCTCAGCGACGCGCAGATCATGGCACGGCTCGGACATCCGGGACAAAATCCGGAAGGAAGGTTCTTCCCGGACACCTATTTCTATCCGCGCGGGACCACCGATCTGCAATTTCTCCAGCGCGCGTATCAGACCATGACGCTCCGCCTGGATACAGAGTGGCGCCGCCGCGCACCGGGTCTGCCTCTGAACACGCCGTATCAGGCCCTGATCCTGGCCTCCATCGTGGAGAAGGAGACCGCGGTCCCCGCCGAACGTGCCGAGATCGCCGGGGTCTATGAACGCCGCTTGGCGCTAGGCATGCGGCTGCAGGCGGATCCAACCGTCATCTATGGCCTGGGATCCGCCTTCGACGGGAACTTGCGCGTCCGCGACCTGCGTCACGAGACCCCGTACAATACCTACCGCAACAAGGGACTGCCGCCCACCCCCATCGCCACGCCGGGACTGGCCTCGATCCATGCGGTGCTGCACCCGGACCCGGGCAAGGCCTTGTACTTCGTGGCGCGGGGCGACGGCACCCATGTATTCTCGGAGACCCTGGCGGAGCAGGACCGGGCGGTGGACCGTTTTCAACTCCATCGCGCCCCGAAGCGCCCGAGCCCTCGATCCGCCGCCACTTCGGAGCACTGATGCAGGGCAGATTCATTACCGTGGAAGGCACGGAGGGTGTGGGTAAATCCACCCACATGCCCTTCCTGGAGTCCGGATTGCGGGACCGGGGCATCGACGTGGTGGTGACCCGGGAGCCCGGGGGAACGCCGCTGGGGGAGGCCGTCCGGGCCCTGGTGCTGGATCAGCGTCACCAGGAAATGGCGCCCGATACGGAACTGCTGCTGATGTTCGCGGCGCGGGCCCAACACTTGGCCCAGGTCGTCCTTCCGGCCCTGGAGGCGGGCAGTTGGGTGCTGTGCGACCGATTTACCGATGCCACCTATGCCTACCAGGGCGGGGGGCGGGGAGTGGACCCGGCGCGTATCGTGGAACTGGAGCGGTTCGTGCAGGGGGATCTGCGCCCAGATCTCACTCTGCTCCTGGACGCCCCGGTGGAGATCGGTCTGGAACGCGCTGGGCGCCGTGGGCCCGCGGATCGGTTCGAGCGGGAGACGCTGGATTTCTTCCAGCGGGTCCGGGCGGCCTACCGCCAACGGGCGGCGACGCTGGGCCGTTACCGGGTGATCGACGCGGCGCGGCCGCTGGAGGCGGTACGGGAGGCACTGGCTCAAGTTCTCGAGGCATACTGTCGAAGCAATGGCCGCTAGCATTGATTGCAGCGGAGTAACGTGGTTGTTGGAGCAGCAGCCCGTGGCATGCTACTGGAACTCAGATCGGAAGCCGATGCCATGCTGCCCTGGTTGAATGCACCCTGGCGCGAGCTGCAACGACGCCGCGCGAACGCAACCTTGCCGCACGCACTGTTGTTGGGTGGACCGCGCGGCCTCGGCAAGGCGCGCTTTGCTGAAGCATGGGCCCGCAGTCTGTTGTGTGGTCACCCGGATAGCGAAGGAAACGCCTGTGGCGTCTGCGCTGCCTGTCGGCAGGCGGCGGCAGGGACCCACCCCGACCTGCGCCAGCTTGCGCCGGAAGGGGGCAAGTCCATCGCGGTGGATGCGGTGCGCGGGTTGGCGGAATTCCTGTCCCTGATGAGCCAATATGGGGGTGCGAAGGTGGCCCTGATCGCGCCCGCGGACCGCATGACCATGGGGGCGGCGAATGCCTTGCTGAAGACGCTGGAGGAGCCCCCAGCGGGCAGCTTGCTGCTGCTGAGCAGCGACCGCGCGGGGCTGCTGCCTGCCACGGTACGCAGCCGTTGCCAGCGCATTACCTTCACGGTACCGCCACGGGATCAGGCCCTGGCGTGGCTCGCCCCACAAGTCCCGGCCGGCGACGCTGAGTTGCTGCTTGCGCTTGCGGCGGGTGCGCCACTGACCGCGCTGGAGTTGGCAGCCCCGGGCGTCTCGGAGAGCCGCGCGGACCTGTGGGCCGAGTTCGAGGCGGTGGCGGCGGGGCGCATGGACCCGGTATTGGCGGCGGAGCGATGCAAGGAGCGCGGCGGCAACGGCTGCCTGCAGTGGATGTCGACGTGGGTGATGGATATGATACGCTTGCAATGGGGAGTGCAGGCGCGCAACACCGACCTGCGCGGGGGGCTCGAACGGCTTGCGCGGGCCTGTGGACGGCGTCGCCTATTCGGTTATCTGGACCGGTTGACCGGCGGTCTGCGGAATCTGGAGGGATCGGCCAACCCCCAGCTGGTGCTGGAGGATCTGCTGATCGGTTGGGCGGAGTTGACCGCGACCCGGCGCGGATCCTGAATCAGAGCGACACGTCGTCATGGCTGAACCCAAGCCTCAACGGACCCATCAGCGTCAGGGCATCCTGTCTCTTACCATCAAGGACAAGAGCGCCCTGTACGCGGCCTATATGCCCTATGTAAAGGGCGGCGGCCTGTTCATCCCGACCGGTAAACAGTATCAGCTCGGCGACGAGTTGTTCATTCTGTTGTCCCTGATGGACGAGCCGGAAAAGATTCCCATCGTGGGCCGTGTGGTGTGGATCACACCCAAGGGCGCCCAGGGCAACCGGCCGGCGGGCATCGGTATCCAGTTCAGCGACAAGGATGCCGGGGTCGCGCGCAAGAAGATCGAGACCTACTTGGCCGGCGCTCTGGAGTCGGAGCGCCCCACCCATACCATGTGAGCCTGGGAGTGCGCCGCCGCGGCGGTGGTCCTGCGCATTCCGGAACGCCCTTCATGCTCGTCGATTCCCACTGCCATCTGGACTTGCTGGATCTGCAGCAGTACGGCGGCACCCTGCAATCGGTCCTGGATTTCGCCCGTGAATCGGGGGTGACGCACATGCTGTGTGTCGCTGTGAGTCTGGAGACCTACCCGCGCATGCGCGCCCTGGTGGATCCCTTGCCCCAGGTCAGTGTATCCGTCGGTCTGCATCCGAACGAAACGGTGTCCCAGGAGCCGGACATCGATACCCTGGCAACCCTCGCCGCGGACCCACGGGTGGTGGCGGTGGGGGAGACCGGGCTCGATTACTATCGCAGTGACGGCGACCTGGAATGGCAACGGGAGCGGTTCCGGCGCCACATCGCCGCGGCGCGCCGGGTGGGCAAACCGGTGATCGTCCATAGTCGTGCGGCGCGCGCCGATACGCTGCGCATCCTGCGCGAGGAAGCCGTAGGGGATGTGGGTGGGGTCATGCATTGTTTCGCGGAGGACTGGGAAACGGCGCGCGGCGCGCTGGACCTGAACCTCCACATTTCCTTCTCTGGGATCGTCACCTTCAAGAACGCGATCCCGCTCAAGGAGGTGGCCCGGCAGGTTCCGCTGGACCGGATGCTGGTGGAGACCGATTGTCCGTACCTGGCCCCGGTGCCGTTTCGGGGACGGCCCAATCAACCCGGATACGTACGGCACGTTGCCGAGCACATCGCGGAGCTGCGGGGTGTCTCTTTGACCACCATTGCCGAATCTACCACCAGGAATTTCCAGCGACTGATCGGACGGCCCTGAGCGGGCGCGGCCCGATCACCGATAACCCTACTTTTGGCGTGAAACTTGCTTCCTATCTCGTTGGTTCCATGGGATAGGGAGGGGGACCTGGGTTGGCGGCACCGCCATCTCTGGTTCTGGCGTACGTATGGGGCGCGAACGACACTCGATTCAGCACATCCTGCACGCTGGCATCCCGTTAATGGTACTCGTTGCGGGCGCTGCCGCCGGTGGGCAATGGCTAGCCGCCGTGCGCCAATCGTTGCCGCTCGGGGTGCCGAATCTCACCACGTTTCTGGCGTTTACCGCCGCGCTTTTGGCGCTTGCAGCCTACCGGGTATGGCGTGACCCCCTGCGGCTCTGGGCCGCGCTGGGGTTGTTGATGGCCGCTGCCCTCCACGGTCTGGGCGGGGTGGGGCTCGCATGGCTGGGGGACCTTCTTAAGACCCTAGACGTTCCCCCTGTGGTCGCGCTGGCGGCTGCCCTCGCGATCGGATTCCTGCCGGCGTCCGGTTATCGAATACGCAGCGGGTGGTCCCTCCTGATAGTGGCCACTGCCATTGGTACCGCGCTGCTGGTCCTGGGGCGCTGGAGTGCCGGAACTGCGGGCGCTTCGGCGTCGTGGATAGCGGCACTACCCTTCGGGGGGATCTTGTGGATGGGGTTTCGCCGGAGGGGCTGGCGGGCCGACCGATTTCGGTATTGGTTACTGAACGCCAGCGCGTGGGCTACTGGCATCACCTTCGCAGGGTTCGCGCCCTGGCGTCCCGCGGCGGGGGTGGTGAGCACATTTCCTCCGGGGGCAGTGGATGTGATCTATGGATGCCTCATCTGGGGTGCTTGGTCGGCACTCTCGGAGGGGTCGCGCCAGCGCCGCGCTGCTACTCCGGGGGCATCCGCTGGCCCCCTGTCGGACACCATTGCCCGGCTGGTGGCGGCGTATCGGGAGGATACCCCGGCGGACGCCTTGTTTCAGGTGTGTCTCACGGCGCTCCTGGAGGCGGTGGGGGGTGGTTACGGCTTGATTGGCGAGGTACGCCACGAGCGCCAGGGACGGCCATTCTTCGCGCTGCGCGTCGTCGGAACTGGGCCGGAGATCCGTTGCGCTGAGATGGAGGTCCACGATCCGGATACTCCGATCGGCACCGTGGTCCATAGCGGGCATACCTTCATCTGCAATGATTCTTCGGCGGCTGATACCCAACCCAACGGATTGCCACCGGGGCATCCTTCGGTCCACGCCTTGCTGGTGGTCCCCCTCTACGTCGGAGATACCTTGATCGCTATTGCCGCGTTGGCCAACCGCCCGGGTGGCTACGCGCCGGAGCGCGTGGAACAGCTCCAACCTCTGTTGCAAACCTGCGCCATGTTGCTGCGGGCGTGGCAAGACGCCCACGGCCGGCGCACGGCGGAGGAGGCGGTACGCAGCAACCTAGCGGCTATGGAGGCATCCATCGACGGAATGTCCATTGTCGCGCCCGACGGGCGTTACACCTATGCGAATCGTGCGCACTGTGAACTGCACGGATACCAGACCGCCGCGGAACTCATCGGCGAATCCTGGCAGATCCTGTATGACGAGCGGGAGTTGGACCGCTTCCGGCGCGAGATCATCCCGCAGTTCATGAAACGCGACCGATGGAGAGGCGAGTGCATCGGCCGTCGTGTCGACGGTAGCACCTTCCCCCAGGAACTGTCCCTCACCGCCATGGGCCAGGGCGGAATGGTATGCGTGGTGCGTGACATTACCGAACGCAAGATCGCCGAAGGACGTATCCACCACCTTGCTCACTACGACGCCCTCACCGGACTTCCCAATCGTCGTTTGCTTCAGGAACGGCTCGGGCAGGCCGTGGCGCAGACCCGCAGGGCCGGGCGCATGCTTGCTGTATTGTTCGTCGATTTGGACCATTTCAAACCCATCAACGATTCTTTGGGCCACGATGCGGGAGACGAATTGCTGAAGATCGTCTCTGGACGTCTGACGGAAGCGGTGCGCGAAAGCGACATCGTCGCGCGTCTAGGCGGGGACGAATTCATCGTGGCACTGACCAACCTCGCCCGGGAACAGGACGCGGTGATGGTTGCCGAAAAGGTGCGCGGTATATTGAGGCAGCCGGTAGCCTTGGGTCAAGCCCAGGAGGGTGTGGAGGTTTCCTGCAGTATCGGCATCAGCATGTATCCCACGGATGGGACGGAGATCGATGTGCTGCTGCGCAAGTCCGATGCTGCCATGTACCGTGCCAAGGCCCGGGGGCGCGACGGCTACATCTTCCACGGCCAGGCCGTGAACGCGCGCATGAGCGAACGCCTGCACCTGGAACGGGCGCTGCGCCGCGCCCTGGATCAAGATGAGTTCATCCTGCATTTTCAGCCGGTCATGGATTTGGTCCATGATCGGGTCATGTGCGTGGAGGCACTGCTGCGTTGGCGCAATCCGGACCTCGGTGTCGTATTCCCGTCAAATTTCATTCCCTATGCCGAAGAGTGTGGTCTGATCGTACCCATCGGTCGGTGGGTGCTGGAACAGGCCTGCGTCCATGCACGCGCCCTCGCGGCGCTCGGGTCCGGCGACCGGTATCTGTCCATCAACTTGTCGCAGCGCCAATTTCGTGACCCGGCACTGGTCGAGACCCTGATTGAAACCTTGAAGCAAGCGGATACGGATCCACGATCGTTGGCGCTGGAGTTCGCCGAACTGACCCTTACGGACCGGGTAGATCCAAACCTGGGCGATACCTTGAAGTCCCTGAGCGAACTCGGTATACGGATCTGCGTGGACAATTACGGGATCAGCGGTGTCTCGCCGCTGCAACTCAAGCGCTATCCTCTGCACGCACTGAAGATCGACCGTTCCCTGGTCCAGGAACTGCCGACAAACCTGGATTGCGCACAGCTAACGGCAGCCATCATTGCCATGTCCCGGACTCTGGGCATACGCGTCATGGCGGGGGGTGTGGAAACCGCGGAACAACTGTCATTTTTGCGCGCGCAGCGTTGTGACGCGGCGCAGGGTATCCACGTGAGCGGGCCAATGCCCTGGGAGGAGTGCCTGACATGGTTGGAGAAACACCAATGCCCATCCGCCGCCGCGCGGGTTGGCTAGGGCACTCCGGGGACACGCCGACACCCGCCGCAATCGAACGCTGCCACGCTGCGCGCATCGCCGGACGACATGTCGGCCGTGACGCGGTCTGTGTTACATGACAACGGACCGCGGCATCGGTCCGCCCGATTCATCCCGTGCCTTGCCCCACGCAGCGGAGACGGGGAGCGTGCCAGTGCTGACGCCGGGCGGGCTGTATGGCCGCTTACTGGTCCACCTCCAGCAGGGAACCTTGGCGATCCACACTCTACCGGGCGTGGCCCTGGAAGTCCTCCAGGCCTTGCACGGCGGGGAAGACAGCGTGACCAAGATCGCCAGACTGGTGGGGCTCGACGTGGCTCTTACCGCTCACCTGATCCGGGTTGCCAACAGCCCCCGGTACCGCCCAATGACTCCGGTGACGACCGTCCGCGGGGCCGTCACACGACTGGGCAGTGGCGTCGTACGCAATTTGGTCAATACTTTTTCGCTACGCCAGCTCTTTCGGGCCCGGGGCTCGGTACTGAACCGGTTGATGCAGGTCTACTGGGTTCACAGTACCCGGGTCGCCGCCGCGAGCTACTGGTTGGCTAAGGAATGTTCGCGGCTCGCCCCGGACCAAGCGCTCTTCGATGGCCTCGGCCACAACATCGGGGTGGTTCCGTTGCTGTCCGAATTGGAATCCCAGCCGGGAATCGAACGTCATCCGGAGTGGGTTTCGACACTGATCCAGCGTCTCTACACCCATGCCGGTGCAAAGGTCCTGGCCACCTGGGGCTTCGAACAGGAGCGGGTCAGCGTGGCCCGTGATCACTTGGATTTTTCCCGTGATACCGGGCCGCGACCGGACTATACCGATGTGGTGATGATTGCGAATCTGCATGTAAATCTGGAGCGCGGCTGCACTCTCAAAGCGCCGCACTGGAGCCGGATTCCTGCATTTGCAAAATTCGGTTTGGAGCCCGCGAAGCTGGTGAAACGCTTGGTCGAGGCCGGCGCGGCGATAGACGAAATCGAGGCGCTGTTCTTTCCCGCGGCATCCACATCACCGCCATGACCCCTGACGCCATAGTGCCGGCTGGCGCGAAGGGACCCCACGTGCATTGGTTCTATATTAAACCACGCTATCCGGCGATCATCCGTTCGTTCGTAAACAGGGAGTATTCATAAATCACAAATTTAGCCGAAACACTCCGTCGCATTAGGAGTGCGCGTACTTGTCGGAACGCCAGGGACGCACTGCCCGACGCGTCCGAGGGGAGAGCGGAATCACGCCCGGGCGCAATCCGACCGCTGGCGATCAGTGCCGTGTTGGAGGAATGTGCGTGGGTAAACTTTCCGTTCGGCGCCGCGCCCAAACCCCCGCACGATCCACCAGTTTACCCAGCAGCGCCAGATTCGCCTATTGGATGAATATTGCGTGTCGGAAACGTTGACACTAGAACCGATCTCAAAATCGCAGATCGGGCGTTCAGGCAAGGCGTGGGCTCCGCGAGGAGCGTCGTTTACACCCAGTAAATGAGCACCGCAGCAGGGTCCGCAACGCCGCATGGGCGACCGAGATGCATTTTGAGATAGGTTCTATTAATCGAACGGGTGCGTCACAGGTATTGACATGTCGGTACGATGGGCTTTCCATTCTTTTGTGATAGCGCCGTTCTCCGTCGCTATGGATGGAAGAGGGCAGGGCTCGTGGATCGCATATCCCTGTCCGTAGTGCACGCCTATTCTGGACAGCACATCATGGATGTCGGGGTTCTCGACATATTCGGCAATGGTACTAATGCCCATGTCCCGCGCTATCTCCTGAATTGCGCATACGATGGATTTATCAACAGAGTTGACGGCAATACCCCTGATCAATGATCCGTCGATCTTCAAGTAGTCAACCGGGAGAGATTTCAAGTAGGAAAGGGATGACATCCCGCTACCGAAATCATCAAGCGCAAACCGGCACCCTTGTTCCTTTAATTGATGTACCACATGTGACGCGCGCTTGAGATTCTGTATGGCGACCGTTTCGGTAATTTCAAAACACAGTCTTTCCGGTGGCACCCCATGGGCATCGATCTTCCGTTGTAGAAAGTGCGGGAACTGCCGGTCGTTCAAGCTCGCCCCGGACAGATTCACGAAGCATAGGGGTTCCAGATCGTTCCCCGTGCGCGTATGTCCAAAACCGATATCGTCAGCCACAGAACGCAAAACTTGCTCTACCACCCAGCGGTCTACCGCAGGCATCAAGTTGTAACGTTCAGCCGCTGGCATAAAAATATTGGGTCGGATGATCGAGCCATTCTGACCACGTAGGCGCAAAAGGATCTCATGGAACGGACCCAGGTTTGGGTCCGCGCCAATCGGGACGATCCGTTGGTGGTAGAGTAGAAACCGATCTTCCGAAAGGGCGCTGCAGATTCGTTCGACCCAGCGCATCTCAGTTCGTCTGCGATGACATAGTCCATGGCCCGTGTAGATTTGGATGCGCGCGCGCCCCTTGTCCTTGGCAACGTAACAGGCGGCATCAGCAGCGCCCAATATGTCTGGCACATTTGATAAACCCGGAGAGATGTGCACAACGCCGATACTGCAGCTTACCTTGAATGTTGCGCCGTTCCATCGGAATGGGCGAGTACCTATGGCGCGGAGAATGCGTCTTGCAATTCGCATGGTGTCCGTCGCGTCGTTGGACTCCAGTAGAACGCCGAATTCGTCGCCGCCTAACCGACCAAGCAGCGCCGATTGTGGAACTATGCTGAGCAATGTTTCTGCAGTGTCCCGGAGTAGAGCGTCTCCAGCGATATGCCCGCAAGTCTCGTTGACCAGCTTGAGCTGATCGAGATCCACATACAGAAGCCCGCTTTTGACTCCAACGTCCTTAGGCTGATCGACTGCACGTTTTAGTCCGCCCCAGAACTCGCTGCGGTTTGCCAATCCCGTCAGGTCATCGGTACGGGCGCGGCGCTCCAGCTCAGCCGCGACTTCGCGTTGTTTTCCGACGTCCCGCACCAGGCCGATCACCAGATCTCCGATCTCCAGCGCAACTCGGTTCATGCTGATTTCGACCCAGCGAGCAGCGCCGTTTATAGGCGCGAGCTTGCAGTCGAAGCGCGCGGGAGTTCCGGCGAGGGTTTCCTGGAGAGAGCGCAGAAATAAGTTGTGGTCCAGGACTTCGGGGAGAAACGTGGTGAAGGGGATCCGGTGACAATGGTCGGTTAGCACGTGCTCCGGAGTTGCTAGCCAATGTGACAGGCGCTGGTTTGCCACGTGAAACTTCATTTCATCACAAACGACAAAAATTCCATCATTTGCGCTGTCGATATATGCCCGCAACAGTTGCAGGTTAAGGTCATTTTCCGCCGGCTGATCCATTCGTTCCTCAATCCGGTCGGGGTTGACGAAAACCACCGGAGAGCGCATGGGCATTTGCGACGGCTAGCAAGGATCGCCGCTCAAACATGACCATTCGTATGAGCCTACCCTTTGCGCCCGCAATAAGGAAAGGCTGCGATGCGCACAGAGCGACGTGACTGGGTTATCGGCGGTGACCAGAACTACTTTAGCGCCACGGTAATCGGCGCGGGATAGGCGTTAGTTACAACATGAGGTATAACTAATTGTATATTGATTTAACGGTAGTTTATTTATAACAGCTGCACAAGAGATTCGAGAATTTGCTGCGGTGGTGGCGCAGTCGCCAATCGCGGTCATGGTATCAACGATGCCGCGCTATCCCGCGTGTGGGACGGATCGGTAATTCCGGGGACATTGCCTAACCGCCTAGGAGCGGGTTGCGCGGGACCGCCGGTGCGGCCGTCCCGCGCAACGCCAGCTCCAAGGGGTGGGTCAATGGGGGCGCGCTGGATTCGGGGGCACCTTCGTTTGTTCCGTAGAGATTTTAACGCCACTGCGTTTCAGCATATATACGATAGCGGCTCGCAGCTCGCCGTCGGTACAGCTCAGGCACCCTCCACGCGGCGGCATGAACTCCTTGCGGTAGCCGTGGATGGCATGGTCCAACAGGACATCCATACCTTGCTGTGCCCGCTGGCCCCAGTCCCGCCGGTCTCCTGGAACCGGGGCGCCAAAGGAGTTCTTTGCATGACAACCGGCGCAACGATATTCGTAGACCGACTCTCCACTGCGCGGCGATCCTGCGTGTGGTGCCGGTTTCCGGTAAACTTCACTCGAGAATCCCGTAGTCCCTTCCGATGCGTAGCCGACGAATGTCGCCGACAGCAGTGTGCCGGTCAGTATCCAACGTAGCGCGCCCACCGGATCAGCACCAGGGCTTTCCGGGCTTATCGCCCGGGGGACGTCCCAACCCCTTCTGTTTAAGGGCGTCAGCAAGACTACCTTGCTCCGTAAAGATGGGAGCAACCGCATTTTTGGACGCGGTGTCTTCCATCTGAATGTCACGTAGCTGCACATTAGTGGCATTGGAAAGAAATTTCTGAGTAAATTCCAGAGCTTTAGCTGCGAGCGTCCGCTGGCACACGGGTGCTGCGGGTGTATCTTGAGGCACCTCGACGTCACGTAGTGTAACGCGGAAGGTCTTCGAGTATCCGGTCCAGACATTGGTACTCAACACGACAATGTTCGCGGACTCCACAGATACCACCTTCGCGGGATACACACCAGGATAGGCTAGGAAGAGTGCCGCGCTCGCATCAGAAAACAGCAGGAGCAGCGCCGCTGCTGTAATCAGTTTTCTCATCGCCGTAATACGGTTCTTTAACATGCCTTATCTCCGATTTAGAATATTTGTTGAGTCTGCCCTTCAAACTGATCCGCGTCAGATAAATTTCCCATGGAAATTCCAATTTCTATCGCGTTAGCCCCAAGCTGCGCTACATACCGAGATACGTCCTGCAATTTCTATGCGGCCTACAAGCGTGAACTCTGCACTTTCGTAGCATTTTCGTAGGATTTGTGACTATCGGCGCGTCGATTTCGTGGACGGTCGATATCTTCTTCTCTGCCAGAGATAATACATCGACGGAATCAATGCCATCGATACCAGCGGCGCAGTGACCATTCCGCCTACCATGGGCGCAGCGATGCGGCGCATGACTTCCGATCCGGTACCCCCGCCAAACATGATAGGCATTAATCCTGCGATGATGACCGCTGCGGTCATCGCCTTGGGCCGTACTCGGAGTAGGGCGCCCTCCATAATCGCCCCGCGCAGCTCCGCCTCCGTTGTTGGAGCGCGTCGCCTGACCGCATCGCGTAGATAGATCATCATCACTACCCCGAATTCAGCGGCGACGCCTGCCAACGCGATAAATCCTACGGCGACCGCTACCGATAGATGGTAACCCAACAACCACAGCAACCATGTGCCTCCGACCAACGCGAACGGCACAGAGAACATAATCATGGACGTTTCAATCAGGCTTCCGGAACTGATATAGAGCAGTATGAAAATTATGAACAAGGTCAACGGGATGATATATGCCAAGCGATGTTCGGCGCGTTCGAGGTACTGATACTGCCCGACCCAGGATATCGTATAGCCTGGCGGCAATCTTAATTGCTTCTCAAGAACACGCCTGGCCTTTTGAACATAAGAGCCAATGTCGCGGTCGTCCGTGGTGACGTATACCCAGCCATTGAGTCGGGCGTCTTCGCTTTTTATCATAGGAGGCCCAGCTGCGACCCGGACATCCGCAACATCCTGTAGCTGAATATGTGTATCCTCAGTCGCGATCAAGGGAAGTTCCCGGATTTTCGTGATCGAGTCACGCAGTTCCCGTGGATAACGCAGGTTAATGGGGTATCGCTCACGTCCCTCAACGGTATTCGTCACATCGACGCCACCGATTGCGATGTTGGCTGAATCTTCGATATCGCCGACGCTTAGACCAAAATGTGCGGCGGCGTACCGGTCAATATCCACATTAATATAACGCGCGCCAGTCGACCGATCTGCGAACGCGGAACGAGTGCCTGGGACTTCATACAGGATCGATTCAATGCGTTTTCCGAGTTTCTCTATACCCGCAAGGGCCGGTCCCGATATCTTGATCCCTACTGGCGTGTTGATTCCGGTGGACTGCATATCGATCCGAGTCCGAATCGGCATCAGCCAAGCGTTGTGCAGGCTCGGAATTTGGATCCGACGATCGAGTTCCTGTGCCAGTTTCGCCATGGTCATCCCAGGTCGCCAAGTCGACTTTGGCTTAAACTGGATAACGGTTTCGATCATGGTCAACGGTGATGGGTCTGTCGCGGTTTCCGCGCGGCCAATCTTCCCGAAAGCACTCTTCACCTCTGGAACGGTCTTGATCAGACGGTCGGTCTGCTGGAGTAGCCGGCGCGCCTCGCCGATCGAAATTCCCGGCAAAGTCGTTGGCATATAGAGCAGATCTCCCTCATCCATTTCTGGCATGAATTCGGTTCCTAGCCGGTTGAGTGGCCAGAATAAGGTCACGATCAATACTCCGCCCAAGGCCAGTACCTGCCAAGGATGGCACAAAGCCCGCCGGAGCCAGGGCCTATAGAACGCGATCAACCAACGATTTAGCGGGTTGGCCTCCTCGCCACGAAAACGCCCACAGATCAAATACGCCATGAGTGCAGGTACCAAGGTGACTGACAAAATTGCGGCGGCAGCCATTGCATAGGTCTTTGTGAACGCAAGTGGAGCGAACAGCCGCTCTTCCTGTCCCTCCAAGGTGAATACGGGGACGAAGCTCAGGGTGATGATTAAGAGCGAAAAAAACAGGGGGCGACCCACTTGGGTCGCAGCCTCTTGAATCGCGCGGATACGGCCTTCGGCGGAACCATCTGTGTGCTCCAGGTGCTTGTGCGCGTTTTCGATCATAACGATGGCGGCGTCCACCATAGCGCCTATCGCGATCGCAATACCTCCAAGTGACATGATATTTGCGTTGATCCCCTGGATACGCATCACTATGAAAGCCATGAGTATGCCGACTGGCAAGCTGAAAAGCATGACCAGAGAGGAGCGGGTGTGCAGCAGGAATAGGGCACAGACAATGATTACTACCAGGAACTCTTCGACCAAGTGGCGGGTGAGGGTGTTTATTCCGCTTTTTATCAAGGACGAACGATCATAGGTTTCGACAATCTGCACGCCCGGGGGAAGACTCCTTTTAAGCTCCCGCAGCTTGTTCTTGACGGCTGCGATCGTTGCGAGAGCGTTCTCGCCGGTGCGCATTACGACGATTCCCCCGACGACCTCACCTTGCCCATCGAGGTCGGCGACACCACGACGCGCCGCGGGACCGATCCGTATGCTGCGTGCCACATCGTCCAATAGCACCGAGGATATTGAGATTCTGCGGCGTAGGGTTGGTACGCTAATAAGACCAATGTCGCGAATATTCTTCGCGTAACCGTTGAATTGGACCATATATTCGGATTCTGCAAGTTCCAGCGTTGATCCGCCCATCGATTGACTCGCATCTCCGATCGCCCGCTTTACGTTCGACAAGGTCAGGTCATAGCCGCGCAATTTGTCTGGATCAACGACGACCTGATATTGTTTTACCATTCCACCAACGGTGGCAACCTCGGCGACTCCGGGTACAGTCCGAAGTTCATACTTCATGAACCAATTTTGCAGGGATGTAAGTTGGGAAATATCGCGATTCCCGGTGCGATCCACCAGTGCATATTCATATATCCAGCCTACCCCGGTGGCGTCCGGACCGAGTTTCGGCCGAATGCCTTTTGGTAATTGCCCAGATGCCTGACTCAGGTATTCCAAAACACGTGAACGTGCCCAGTACAGGTTTGTCTTATCGGAAAATATCACATAGACGTACGAGTCTCCGAAGAACGAATAGCCACGTACGCTGGTAGCCCCCGGGACTGATAACATGGCCGTTGATAAGGGGTATGTAACCTGGTCTTCGACCACTTGCGGTGCTTGCCCTGGAAAGCTCGTACGAATGATCACCTGCACATCGGACAGGTCCGGAATTGCGTCGAGGGGTATAGTCTTGACGGCATAGACACCCCAGGCGCTGATGAGGATTGCGCCAAGGAGTACCAGCAGGCGATTGCGCACAGACCAGCGGATTAGCCCGGAGATCACGCCAGCGCCCTCTAACTACGATCTGCTTGTGGGCGTTGTGTTGTCGCTGGGATCGAATTCTGATCGGTGGTCCCCAAGACCTTTGCGTCAGGAATAGCTCCCGGATGTGCCGCCTGTATGGTGGGGCCGTGGAAGGGTAGGTGGCGCGCGGATCGGCGCATACGCCGAAGATCCGCCAGAACGCTGCTTTCGGAATCGATCAGGAACTGCCCGGAAACTACAACGGGTACCCCGGCCTGAATGCCCGATAGGATTTCCACCGTCCCCGCGGATTCCTCGCCGGTGGAAACCGTCAGTGGCTGAAACGAGCCGTCCGGGCGGACCGCGATGATGCGGTCCCCTTCGCTGGTGCGGATAACGGCATCTGCGGGAACCATCAGGACATTGTGCCTTGGTTGGCCATGTATCACCACGTGCGCGAACATGGCTTGGTTAAACCCAGAGTTATTGCTTCTGAATTCGATATGAGCTTCCAGGGATCGCGTGGTATAGCCGACGGGAGGCTCGACCCGCGTGACCTTCCCGTGGAAGGTGGTTCCAGGCAAATCGCGGACCTCGACGGTTGCGTCTTGCCCCTGCTGGATCCAACTCCATTGCCGTTCGAATATCTCCGCAGTCACATCGATGACTTGCCCCTGACCACTGAGATTGAATACGGTGAACCCGGAGGGAATCTCGTCACCCACTTTTCCGCGTTGGGCAAACACGATGCCATCTTCTACAGAATATACTTCCACGGGGAGCGCGGAGGCCTTTCCGGTCTGCAACTGGGCGATCTGCTCAGGACTTAGCCCCATGTCACGTAGCCTGGGAATCATGGACGTTGCCATCGCGCGGCCGCCAAGCCGCGCAGCCTGCTGGAATTCGTTCTCCACTCTCAACAATTCCGGCGAAGAAACCGAAAACAGCAGTTCTCCTTGGACTACCGGATCTCCCTCGATTTTTTTCGCCACATAGATGAGTTGGCCACTGATTGGTGGGGACAAGATACGTCTAGCGGTTGGATCGACCCGGGTGATCTTGCCGATTGTTTCGATATTGCGAAACATTTCTCCGAATTGGGCCTTCGCGGTCCGCACGCCCAACTCTTCCACCACATTAGGCGTGATGCGAACCACCGGCGATCCTGATTGTCCTATGTCCGTGTCCGCGATCGTTTCCGCCTTCACCAGCGCCATCCCGCAAATCGGGCAATGGTCCGGCGAATCCGACGTGATTTCATGGTGCATTGGGCAAACGTAAAGCTGTTTTGTGGCATCGCGCGCCAGGCTAATCTTAGCTGCGTTGTGGACGTGCGCGGGTGCTGGGTTGGCCACGGGGACATTGGGAATCTGGCGGCCTAGGAGGTATCCGCCTAACGCCGCGATAGCCGCAGTTGCTAGTAACCTTCTCAACATTTCCATCTACACCTGCCTAGTAGCGCAAAAAAGGGTGTCCCTCTCCGTCATCCGGAGAAGGACATTCCCTAAGCGTGCACAGATTCGATGGGCTTAGTGCAGTGAATAAACAGCCTCATCGTGGTGCAACGGATCGAATTGGTAGATACGCAGCCGCGGGCTGGGCTCGAAATTGAACGTGATTTGCACCTTGTGCAACCCCGGCGTCCCGTCGGCGGACACGGGGGGCACGATGATTCCGCCCCAGGGGCCCCCGGCATTCGGCCAAGCGAAATTGCGACCGAATGTGAAGTAACACCCAGATCCAAGCTGTGGATCCGCGTTGATATCGGGATTACGGATGTGCGCCGGGAGGTTGTTACCGTTGGGGTAGGTTGGGAACGGGAAATATCCGCCCCGCTCCTTGGTTTGGAAGGGTTGACCGGTGGCAGGATCGATGACAGTGACCGGATCTGAGTACTGGAACTCGTTCTCCCATCCGCGGGATCCGCCGAAGTCCACACTCATATATCCATGTGGGAAGTGGTCGCCATTGTAAATGGTGGCCCTATAAATATAGGGCCGGACGTGCCAGCCCAAGGCACGTCCATTGGCGATACCCTTATAGCTGGCGCTCCCCAAGTGGCTGCCAACACCCGTCAGGCCCTGCCGGTTACCGTAAATTGTATTGTTAACAAAAAACAACGTAATGGTTGCATTAGGGTCGGCAGTAACACCTGTAGGCAGCTTGGTGCGGTCCGTCCAATCCAGGAACGCTTCGTAGAGCTCGCGGACCTTCGCTCTCGGGCTTCCGGGCGTGCGTGCGGAATCTTCGCCGTCGTGCGCAGATTCTCCACGTGCCTTAAGCGAACGGAAGATATTCCACATGCGTTTCGCCGGTGAAAGATCGCCGATCATCGCGATCGCCTTCAGCTTGTTGGCATCGCTGCCCATAGGATCCGTACCAAACGTATCCTGTTCCCACTGCAGCAAGGTCTTTCCGCCCGCCACCTTGTTGGCGTTTTCCATCACCTGGACGCGCGGTGGATGGATCCGCCAACCCCAGGTGTATACGAGATTGAAGTATTTCCCCCTAGTCTCCTTGATTTTCAGAGTGTATCGGGTTCCCTCCTTCAGCATCGGAAAAAAAGTCTGATCCATGGACGCGTGAAACGGGCCCGGAGTGCCATCCGGCTTGACGTCAAAATTCATCATCATTGGCGAGAAGTCCTCTGCGCCACGGCGAAGGATATTGACGTGGTAGGTGACCGTCCACGGGACATCATGGACTGCGCTGTTGTCGAGCAGCGAAGTATCGGACTCGATATGCTGTCCGAAATAGATCATATTTACGTCAACGTTCCCGCCTATCACATTCCCGGTGCTGTCGTAGACCGGCGTGACCTTCTTGAACTTGTTTGGTCCGTTGTAATGCAACATCGCGAAACCGCTATAGGCCTTTCCGGGAATCGGATTTCCCTCCAGGATATCGATGCCGCGCTGTACCAGTTCCTGGTCGATCTCTCCCTTGTTCGCGGTTATCTTCAGCTTCTCGATGATCTTCCTGAGATCGCTCTGCGGGGAGTCCGGGTTGATAGCCGTCGCGGAAACCGGGCCGTCCACAAGATTGTATTTCCCATCCGGCGTTGACGGGAGCGTATTTGGCATTTCGTCCCCGTTTGAATCATACAGGTTCGAATATATCGTCATCAGGAAGTTGCTGCCCGGAGGATGCTCAAATGGATCCTGGCTTGGGAAATGTCCCTGCGGTGTTACCACAAACGTAGTTACACCGTCGGGCGAGGTCGTCTGTGCAGACGGTCCAGGCAGGGGCTGCGGCCCCGGATCGCCGGCAAATGCGACGGTTGCCAGACTAAGCCCGGCCCATAGCCCGAGCATTCCGGCTACTTGCGTTCTAAAAAATGATCCTTGCGGTTTCATCAACGCTTTACCTCCCCCTTTGCCGCACAGGATCTTCAGATCCATCCGGCAAGGAATTTTGAGTGTTTCCCCGTGATACGGCCGCGGACTAGACGCTATGCATGTCCACCAGGAAGGGTTTGTAATGCTTGCCTGTGCTAAGGCGTGCGACAACCTCTGCTATGAAGAGGGGATGCTGTCGGCTCGGGATAGACGCCCAGCGACCGATCCTTTCGTTTCCAATCCACATTAGTCCATCGATAGTCCCACGCACATAGAATGCATCGAGGATCTGGCGGATCGAATCGGGATCGCCGGACAGAAACCGCCAATTGGCGCCGTGTTGGTCCGCCAATTTCTTTAGGGTTTCCGGCGTATCCTGATAGGGGTTAGTGGTTACCGTGTACATGAATACGTCTTTTCCAAGACGATCTTTAAGCATATCCTGGACTTTCACCAAGTTGGAGATGATCGGGTAGTACGCATCTCCCTTGGCTGATGCAAAGCTCACTAGCGCGATCTTGTTCTCGATCAGCTCCTGGTAGAACCAGGCTTGTTCCTTGAATTGATCTCTTACCAGTACCTGTGGGAAACGTTTGGCGTTGGGTCCGCCCGTGGCGCGGGGGCAGGTGCGGATCGCTGGACGGTCTTCCAGGGTCTTGGCTGCGGTTGCGGCGGTGGCGATTGCCGGGACCGCCGTCGCGCACGAAAGTAAAAAGGCTCTTCTGGTCTTCATAACGATTCTCCCTTGAATCAGCTGGTGTAATTCACAGTCGGCACGCAGTCGGCACGGTCTCAACTTGGAACGATATCCCAACGCAGCATCATGGCGTTGTCCTCGTGGACGTTGTTATGACAGTGGATAACGTAGCGGCCAAGGAAGTCATCGAAACGGTAGAACACCTTGATTTCGTCGTTCGGCCCGAGCATGTAGACATCTTTCCGGGAGTTGAGGACGCCTACCGGTTTCCTCCCGTTCCATTCCAGTACGCGGCCTTCCTCAAAATGGATGTGAGCAGGGTGCGCCCACCCGCTGCCGGCATTGCGGATGGTCCAGATCTCCGCGGTACCCTGCTTGGGTGCCGCGGATATGACTGTCGGGTCCATGAAGCTACCGTTTATCGTCCACAGTCCCATGTCATGGTCAAAGATCCACTCACGGTGCGCCACGACAGAGTCGAGATCGATACGTGGAAGCCGGCGCATGAAATCAGGAAGCTGGCTATTGTCTTCAACATTGCTGTCAATGACGTCAAAGCGCATCACACGCAGACCGGGGTCCAGGCGGCGCCCGGAAGGCCCCATCCCATTGATGTGCTCCATTACGTTCAGCAATTCGACCGACTGGCCTGGGCGATAGCGCGAGAAGTCGATGACGACGTCATATCGATTTGCAGGACCCATAACGATGCTGCTGACCTCTACCGGTTCCTCGAGCAAATTTCCATCGTTGGCAATGACAAACATGGTGCTGTTGTCGCCGAGCATCAGCTCGTAGAAGCGGGATGGACCACCGTCGTAAATACGGAATCGGTACTTGCGCCGTTCAACTTTCAGAAACGGCATGACCTTTCGGTTTATGGTCATGTAATCACCGAGGTGTCCATCGGTGTTGAAGAGGTTATAGTCCGGGTGTCCCTGGGTCGTGAAACGAACGTCATGCAAGATCATCGGGATGTCGTATTTTCCATAACCGCTGGGAAGACGCAGTGCCCCATGTCGTTTGTCGCGCTCGTCCCCGGAGTCCAGATCGTCATAGAAGATCGCCATCGCCGACAAGCCAGAGTACACATTGGTCGCCGTGAAATTGATCATGTGATCGTGGTACCAGAGGCTTGCGAGCGCCTCATCCGGGTTGTTGCGTGCGTAGATCATCGCATAGTGGTGATCCCAGAAATTGCCGGGTTCCACGAAATCCATTGGATAGCCGTCACTTTCCGTGGCGGTATGCGCATTGTGCAGATGCGTCGTGATTGCGGGATAGCCGAAGGGTAGTGGCGTATCGGCGGCCTGCGGTAGGTCGTTGTGGCGCCGCACGAACACGGCTTCACCATAGCGGGCAACCAGGGTAGGCCCCGGCAAGACACCGTCGTAACCCCATCCAATCGAGCCGTTGTTGGGGTTCAGGCTGGAGAGGTCCTGGTGGTAATTCCAATACACCTGTTTGAGGTGGGTCTCGTAGAACTTTACCGGCGGAAAGTCTTCAAAACGTTGATGACGATTTGGATCTGGCGGCGGGCTCAACGCAGCCGGGTTGACCCGGTGTAGTGTCGGTGGGATAAAGAGAGGTTCGATGTACGGCCGAACCGGCGGACTGTCGTGCTCCGTCTGCTGTGTTCTTAGACCTTCGGCCCGACACAATTGGGCACGCGCCACCTCAGGTAGCATGACCCCGCCGAAAATCGCCGGCGTGGTCAAGGCGGCCGCAGCGCCTGCTTTTAGCACGTCTCTTCTCTTCGCCATTCTTCTTGCCTCCGCTGATGATAGAGTTGCCAAGGGCCGGGCGCTTTTCCGACGTGGGCCAGACACCTGTTTTCACGAAGCGCCAACTTATGACGTCTTCGTCAGGATCTTTCCGACCGACCCGGTCTTGCCGGGTCGCGGCGATCCAATTTCGTGCGTGGCAACTGGTCCAGGCGTAAAGCCAGATGCCCGGCCCAGCGCCCACGCAACGCGGACTCCTGCATCAGGGCCATGCGCAGGCTAAACCATGCCGCACGCGGGCATCTGACGGATATTCAGCGGGGATTTATTGGAATCTGAAGGGATCTACTGGTGGAACGCGCATACGTTGGGCCGACACGTGTGGGTCGTCCAAAGTCTCGCTCCCCTGCGCTACAAAGGATTTCCCTTTGCGGCGCCCCCCCTTATCTAAATCGCCCCCCGACGATCTAACTTAAGGCCTTACCCTTATGCGCGATCCAAATACCGAAAATACCCCGGCTCATAGGCCACAAGTCGATATTTTTCACAACGGCTAACTACTGTAAATCCGCCTGATCCCCTCCCCGGGCTCCAAAACGAAACTGACGTTCGTTTTTGGACTGGAAATTTGCTGGTCTGCCCACCTGCAGCAATTGAGTCAGGCAAACAACAAATTTCGGCGAATTGCGGCGCGCATGTTTGCGTCTACCGTTGAGCGGTTGTAACTCAGCGTAGGAAGAAAGTCAATACTGGATTTACGGCAGTGTCTCTGCAAACGCTAAATGGGTTGCGCAACATGTATGGCGGGGGGCACCACTTTGGGGGCAAATCGCGGAGCCGGAAGATGCAGCGATACGCGAACACCGACGGGCGGCGGTACCCTGCGTTGGGTACGACCCACCCACGCAGCATCGTGACATAGATCGGTATGGCGATGCGAACGTCGCGTCCCTGTCATGTCACGATGACCGCATGGTTACGACGCGTCGGAGGAAGACGGTGGACACTGGACCGCACGGGGCCGCCGGTTTTCATCCAGGGCAACGTAGGTAATCCGCGCTTCTGCGACTTTCCCCTGGTAGGGGACCCCATCTTGGTCCCGCTCCACATAGATACGTACGTCCACGGTCATGGAGGTGTTCCCGATCCGTACCACTTCCGCGAAGAAACTCACCAGGTCAGCGACGAACACCGGTTGCAGAAAGAGGAACGAATTGACCGCAACGGTCACAACGCGCCCACGCGCACGCCGATAGGCCACGATACTGCCTGCGATATCGGCCTGCGCCATAAGCCATCCACCGAACACGTCACCGGAGCTGTTCGTGTCCCGGGGCATCGGTGCTACCCGCAGGGTGAGTTCGCCGGTTTCCGACACCTGATTTTGCTTGACGCTCATGTTCCTGATTTTCTCAATGACCTTCGTACAAGGCTTCGACCTGCGTGGCATGGTGGTCCAGGATTCGCGCCCGGCGCAGTTTCAATGTCGGGGTCAGCAAACCCCGTTCGATGGTCCACGGCTCCAGCGCGAGCGCAGCGCGGCGCACCTGCGCGTAGCCGGGAAAGCTTGCGAGCCGGTTTGCGACCTGTTGCAATACGATTTCCTGCAGTCGCTCGTCTGTCAGCGAATCCGGGGCTTGCGGATCCAGTTCCAGCTTCCTCGCCAGCCGGATCCAGGCCTCCTGGTTAAGCACCGCCAGAAGTCCAAGATATGGGCGTCCTTCGCCTATCACCATGACCTGATCGAACAACGGGTCCAATGCGATGGCCAGTTCCATGTCCGACGGCGGGACTTTCTCCCCGTTGGCCAACACGATGATTTCCTTGACCCGTCCAGTGATGTAAATGCGCCCGTTCTCGATCCGAGCCTTGTCGCCGGTATGGAGCCAACCCGCGGCGTCTATCATGTGACCGGTGGCCTCCGGATTGTTCCAGTAACCCATCATCACGTTGGGTCCTCGTGTCAGCAGCTCACCGCTCTCTGATATTTGCGCGTCCACACCTGGAAGTGGACTGCCGACGCTGGCGGGATCGTTGTCATCGGCGCGATTCACGCTGATCACGGGGCTGCTCTCCGTGAGCCCGTAGCCTTGCAGGATCTCCACCCCCAGGCCGATAAATACCCGCGCGATGGCCGGTGACAGGGGCGCGCCGCCGCAGATGGCATTGCGCAGGCGCCCGCCAAGCCGTGCGCGCACTTTGCGCGCCACCAGCCGGTCCAGCAACGGCCAGACAAGGAACGAGAACCGCCAAGGCGCACGCCCTTGCCGATGCAGAAAGCGGGCCCAGCCTACGGCGACCGTTACCGCGAACAGCCCCCGTGCCAGTGCCGGGCGCTCGCTCAGTTGAGCGTGCAAGCGGTTGTACACGCGTTCGTAGATTCTGGGCACGGAGAACAAGCCGGTGGGCCGGATGTCCTGCAGATCCTCGGCGAGTTGTGGAATAGAGCGGGCAAACGCAACAGTGGCTCCACTCATGATCGGAAGATAGTAGCCCGCTGTCCGCTCAAAGGTGTGAGAAAGGGGAAGAAACGAAAGGAACAGATCGTCCGGGTAGGCGGGTACGGCCTGCAGGCTGCCATACGCGTTAGTGACCAGATTGCGATGGCTGAGCATGACGCCTTTCGGTCGCCCGGTGGTGCCGGAAGTATAGACGATGGTGGCGAGCGCGCCGGGTTCGACGTTCGCCGCACCCGGCACATCAGCCTCGGCAGGCAACCAGCGTTCCAGTGTTACGAGCCGCGGGTCATCGCTGTTCACCGTCCCCAGGGTTACCACCCGCTGCAGTGCCGGCAACGCTTGTATCACGGGCCTGAGGCGGTCCCACTGGGCGTCGCCATCGGTCAACAGCACGCGGACACCGGCATCCTTCAGAATGTAGGCTGAATTCTCAGGCCGGTCGTCCACATACAAGGGGACCAGGACCAGCCCTGAACCGAGGGCGGCCTGATCGAAAGCGACCCACTCGTGGCAGTTGGGCAGCATCACCGCAACCCGGTCGCCCGGATTGAGCGCCTCCCGGGAGAGAGCGGTCTGATACCGTCGCACTTCCCCGGCCATTATCGCCCAGGTGTAGTCCCGCCAACATTGGGCCTGAGGATCGAATTGGCGATATGCGACGGTTGTCGGGGAACGACGCACCCGCTCGCTGAACTGGGCCGCCACCGTCGGGGCCTGTTCTGGGCTGATGAAATCCGCGGAGGCTTGACTCATACGCCCCTCAAGGTTTGAGATCGGACCACCCGATGTCGGGCGCGAAGCGGGCGCCGTAGGATTGTTCCAGACGTTGCATGCGCCGCAGGATCACGTCCGCTCCCTGATCCCGTATGTAATGCATGGGGCCGCCACGAAAAGGCGCGAAACCGGTACCGAATACCATCCCGGCATCCACCAGGTCGCCATTCTCCACCACCTGCTCACGCAGGCACGCTACCGCTTCGTCCAGCATCGGCAGAATCAATCGATCGGTGAGGTCTGCGGGCGGCGGGCGGGACTTGTCCGGCCGCGGCTTCACCGGCTTGTCCTTGGCGTATTTGTAGAAGCCGTGGCCGCTCTTGCGACCCAAGCGCCCGTTTGCCACCAGTTCCTTCAGGCGTGCGGGGACTGCGCCACCGAGGCGCTGCGCAAGGATCTCGGCTACCGAGAGACATACGTCCAGCCCTACGGAATCGGCCAATTCCACGGGTCCCATGGGCATCCCGAAACGCACCGCCGCGCGGTCGATCAAGACCGCGGGCACACCTTCCGCCTCGAGGGTGACGGCCTCCAGCAGATAAGGCATCAGAATGCGGTTTACCAGAAACCCTGGGGCGCTCTTCACCGGAAGTGGCAGGCGGTCGATACGCCGGGCAAATGCCGCGGCCCGCGCTGCGGTCTCCGGTGTGGTATTGGGTCCGGTCACTATTTCTACGAGGGGCATCTTGGCCACCGGGTTGAAGAAGTGCAGGCCTACCAGCCGCCCCGGGTCCGTCAGCACTTCGGCCAAGGTCTCCAGGGGAATGCTGGAGGTGTTGGTGGCCAGCAGCGCGTCGGGCTTCATGCGTGGCACTAGATCCCGCAACAGGGCCTGCTTCGCATCCACGTTCTCGAAGATGGCCTCAATCACCAGGTCGGCGTGCGCCGCCCCGGCTCCGGTCAGGTCCGGGATCAAGCGATCCATAGCCGCCTGTACCTCGCGCGGCTGTTTCAGGCGTTTTCGGTACAGGCCATAGGCGCGGTCCACGGCCCGGGCGAGACCCTCCGGCCGGGTATCCTGCACCGTGACCCGCAAGCCCTGCATAGCGCACCATGCGGCGATGTCACCACCCATCGTTCCAGCGCCCACCACGTGGACGTGGTTCACGTCGAAATTCTGCTCCCGTCCCGCTGATTTCAGCCGCTCGCGCAGGAAGAATACCCGCAGAAGGTTACGGGCGGTGGGCGAAATGATGAGCCGCGCACCGGACTCCGCCTCCGCCTCGAGCATGCGCTGCGGTTCATCCGCATACCGTTCCCAGAGTTCGATCAGGGCGTAGGGCGCCGGATACTGTTCCTTGGAGGCCTTGGCGCTGACCTTGCGGCGCAGGTACCGGGCAAACCAAGGTCGCAGCAGACTGTAGCCCGCGATGCGGGCGGCCGGCCCCGGGCGCTGCGGCGCGGGCGGGTTCAGGACCAGCGAACGGGCTGCGTTTTTTAGGTGCCGCTGAGACACGGCGTGATCCACCAGGCCCATGCGCCGAGCAGCCCGCGCGCTGACGGTGCGCCCAGTCAGCATGAGGTCCATCCCGTGGGGCGCGCCTACGGTGCGGATCATGCGCATGGTCCCGCCGAAGGCCGGGTGGATTCCCAGCATCACTTCCGGAAGGCCCAGTCGTGTCCGGGGCCCGTTCTCCGCGACCCGGTAGCGGCAGGCGAGCGCAAGTTCCAGGCCGCCGCCGACGCAGAAGCCGTGGATCATGGCGACGGTGGGAAAGGGCAGGGCATCGATGCGATCCATCACCGATTGGCCGGCACGGATCGCGCGGCGTGCGTCCGTGGTGTCGGTGAGTTTCGGGAATTCCGACACATCCGCGCCGGCGATAAACCCGTTTTTTTTGCTGGACAGGAACACAAGTCCTTTCGGGTTGTGTTTCCCGATCGCCCCCAGCATGGTGAGCAGTTCCTCCAGGACCTCCGACGAGAGGGTGTTGGTGGTACTGTCCGCCTTGTCCAAATGTAGCCAGACGATACTGTCATCGTCGGTTTCGGCACGCCAGTGTGTGCCCCTGATCTCGTCGGTCATCGCGGTCTACCCCCCGTCCCGTTCCACCAGCATGGCGCCGCCTTGGCCGCCGCCGATACACAAGGTCGCTATGCCCCGGCGTGCGCCTTCCCGTTCCAGGACATGGAGCAGATGCAGTACGATCCGCGCGCCTGTGGCGCCAATCGGATGTCCCAGTGCGATACCGCCGCCATCGACATTCAAGCGACTGCGGTCAATCGAGCCCAGGGCGTTTTTCTGGCCTAACTCCGCACGGCAGTAATCCTCATCCTCCCACGCGGCAAGGCAGGCCAGGACCTGGGCGGCGAATGCCTCGTTGAGTTCCCAATAATCGACATCTTGAAGCGCGAGCCCGTGACTCTCGAGGAGCGGAGTGCTGGCGTGCACCGGGCCCAGTCCCATCTGCGCCGGATCGAGCGCTGCCCAACTGCAATCGACGATCCGTCCCAGCACCGGAAGCTGATGGCGCTGAATGACCTCCTCGCACGCCAGGATCAGCCAAGCAGCCCCATCGGTGATCTGTGCGCTGTTGCCGGCGGTGACCAGACCAAACGGCCGGTCGAAGACCGGGCGCAAGCGGGCGAGCTTCGCCAAATCGGTATCGCGCCGCAGCCCGTCGTCGAAATCGTAGTGGTGACCGCGGGAATCGAAGATTACCTCGACCTCATTGGCCAGGCGTCCCTGATCCTGAGCCTCGGCAAGGCGCCGGTGGCTCTCCAGGGCCAGTTGATCCATGGTGTCCCGGGAGATCCCAAAGCGATATGCCACATTTTCCGCGGTCTGCCCCATGGAAAGGCCGACCACTGGATCGGTGAGACCGCGCAGCAAGCCGATAATGAGTTGAAAATGCCTAGGCCGCAGTTGGCTCAGGGCTTTTATCCGCTGACCGAAACTGCGCGCGCCGCGCCAAGCCCCGAGCCAGGCCACCATCGCCTCCCCGAGCAGCACCGGCGCATGACTCATGGCCTCCACGCCGCCGGCCAATACCAAGTCCGAACGCCCGTCGGCGATGTTGCGTGCCGCGCAATCCAGGGCTTGCATACCCGAAGCGCAGTTCCGCTGCACGGTCCACCCGGGCACGCGCTTGCCGCAACCAAGGCGCAGCGCGGCGATGCGTCCGATATTCGCCTCATCGGCGTTGGGCATCACGCAGCCCAGAATCACTTCATCGAGGTCCGGGGGTTCGAACGGTTGTCGCGCGAGCAGCGGCCGGCCCGCAGCCACCGCCAAGTCCGCCGCCGCGAAGGCACCAGGCCGGTCCTTCGCCTTGAGCTGGGGCGTACGGCTGCCGTCCACCACGTACACCGCACGCCCCGGGTAACCGCTGTGCTTGCGTTGTGTCATGCTCCAGACTCCTCAGGCATTCCGGTGTGCCCCCACCGCCAGGATGCGCACGGTCACGCCGCGAAGCCATGATACACCGCCGCGCGGATGCTTGCGGGCAAGCCTCCGCCCGGATTGTTGACGATAACGTCAGGGGGCACTGACAACAAGCCCGGCGCAGTAGGACCGGGGAATCGCCACCCGGGCGCAGAAGAGCGGGCCATACACCGGGGCGTAGCGGGAATCCTGGTGAATATCCCCGGAATTTCCCGCCCGGGCGAAGCTGCGGGGTGGTTTTTTTATAAGGTCCGCAGCATTCACGGGGCGTCCGTACCACCCGGTGCACCGCACACCTGGGGCGCGTCCGCGGTCTGTTGTCCCGGCGCTAGTGGGTGCTCGCTCGCCCCCTGGTCATGGCGATGGGGTTTACTCCAGGGCGGCGCGAT
Source organism: Chromatiales bacterium 21-64-14 (assembly GCA_002255365.1). Lineage (NCBI taxonomy): Bacteria > Pseudomonadati > Pseudomonadota > Gammaproteobacteria > Chromatiales > Chromatiales bacterium 21-64-14. The sequence goes on along the minus strand of NCBI01000018.1, from coordinate 3,763 downwards.
CCGAGCTGTGCACCGCGCCATCCTCCACAGCCCTTGACGAATGGCGCGGGCAAGATTTAGGCGTCCAACGTGCCCACCGGGTTCGGGCGCCCGAGACCGAGGTCCGGCGGGAAATCGTCCACGGCGATCGCTTCCCGGCGTGCCGCGTCCGCGTCCCGCAGACGCTCGGCTTCCGCCTCGGTGATAATCCGGTTCGCGAGTCCACCGGTGATCAGTTCCTCCAGGGTACCGGCGGGGAGGATCCCTTGTTTAACCGCCTCCAGGAGCCGTCGTTCCATGGGTTCCGCCTCCAGGACGCGCGCGAGTGCGTGTTCCAAACGCCCCACGTTTTGTCTCAGGTCGTCGGGGATAAACATCCCCGCGGTGAGTCGGTGACGGGCGGGGGAAGGTTCCAGCAGCAGATCCGCCACCTGATGATCGAGGGCGTCGCTGGGTACGGAATAGGGCAACCCGAGCGGGAATACCAGCACCCGCAACAGCCACGCCAGCGGGCGCACCGGGAAGTTGCGCAGCAACCCCATCAAGGCGTCCTGGGCGCGAGCCAGGGAGTCCTCGCAGGCCCAGCGCAGCAAGGGCAGGTCCTCCGCGGGGCGGCCCTGGTCCTCATAATGGCGCAGGCACGCGGATATCAGATACAAGTGGCTCAACACGTCGCCGAGCCGGGCCGACAGCCGCTCGCGACGCTTCAGGCTGCCACCGAGCGCCCCCATCGACACGTCGGCCGCCAACGCCAGGGCCGCGCTCATGCGCACCACCTGCCGATACCAGCGCTGCGTCGCACGCCCGCCGGGTACCGGCACCAGCCGGGCACCCGTGAATCCCAGAAAGACCGCGCGCACCGCATTGCTCACCACGAAACCCATATGGCCAAGCAAGACACCGTCGAAGGACTTAGCGCCGCGCTCCGCATCCGGATCCGCCACCGCTTCCATCTCGCGCAGCACGTAAGGATGGCAGCGGATCGCACCCTGGCCGAAGATGATCATGTTACGGGTCAGGATGTTCGCGCCTTCCACGGTGATGCTGATGGGCACACCCTGATACCCACGGCCCATGACGTTACGGGGCCCGAGGCAGATTCCGGCACCGCCTAGTACATCCATGGCGTTGTTGGTCACGGTGCGCATACGCTCGGTCAGGTGATATTTCGCGATCGCCGAGAGCACCGAGGGCTTGCAGCCGGAGTCCACGGCCCCGGCGGTAACCCGTCGTGTCGCATCCATCAGGTAGGCGTTGCCCGCGATCCGGGCCAGGGCCTCCTCGACGCCCTCGAAACGCCCGATGGGCAGTTTGAACTGGCGCCGCACGCGCGCATAGGCGCCCACCGCACGGGCGCTGAGCTTACCGGCAGCGGTACTCAGAGCCGGCAACGAGATGGAACGTCCGTCAGCGAGGCACTCCATCAGCATGCGCCACCCGGAGCCGGCACGGGCCGGACCGCCGATGATCCAGTCCACGGGAATGAACACATCCTTGCCCTGGGTGGGTCCGTTCTGGAACGGGATATTCAACGGCAAGTGGCGCCGGCCGGTGACCACTCCAGGGGTATCCGTCGGGATCAGCGCGAGCGTGATCCCCAGGTCCTCCCGCTTACCCAGCAGAGCTTCCGGATCGTAGAGTTTGAAGGCGAGTCCCAGGACCGTAGCTACCGGGGCCAGGGTGATGTAACGCTTGTCCCAGTTCAGTCGGATGCCAGTGATCTCCCGACCCCGAAAGCTGCCGCGGCAGACGATCCCGGTGTCTGGCATGGATGCGGCGTCGCTGCCGGCTTCCGGGCCGGTGAGGGCGAAACAGGGCACCTCCTCACCACGCGCCAAGCGCGGAAGATAGTATTCCTTCTGCTCGTCGGTACCATACTCCAGCAACAACTGCGCGGGCCCCAGGGAGTTGGGGACCATGACAGTAGTTGCCGCAGTAACACTGCGGGTCGCGACCTTCATCACCACTTCGGAGTGCGCGAGGGCGGAGAAGCCCAGCCCGCCAAAGGAACGCGGGATGATCATTCCGAAGAAGCCCTGCTGTTTAATGAAGCGCCACACCTCGGCGGGCAAATCATGGTCGTGGTGGGTGATCCGCCAGTCGTCCAACATCCGGCACAGTGTCTCCACCGGGCCGTCCAGGAAGGCCTGCTCCCGTTCCGTCAAGCCGGGCGCCGCGGATTCCAGCAGACGGCGCCACCGGGGACGACCGCTGAATAGTTCCGCGTCCCACCATACATTGCCCGCCTCCAGCGCTTCACGTTCGGTCCCGGACATGGTGGGTAACACCGTGCGGAACACCCTCAAAACCGGATCGCTGATCCAACGCCGCCGCAGAGGAGTCACGTTGAGCAAGGTTGCCAGTCCGATCCAGACCAGCCAAAAGGGAACAAGTGCCCACCACGTCGCACCCGACATGGTCAAGGTAGTCAGCCATGCAGTAACGAAAAGGCTTGATCCGATCAGCGGGACGCGCAAATAGGCGAGGGCGCCAAGCAGTATCAACAGGCTTAGAGTCCAGGCGGCCACGGTCATGACTATTCTTCCTGTTTCTTGCGCGGCGTGGCCCCGCGGGCGCGGGGGCCCATCGAACGAAACAACGTCGTTAAGGCTGAGCCGCGGCTGGTGGGTGGGCCAGGGGCGGCGGAGCACGCCGACGTTTTATTGGCCGCCACCGGCGGATTTCGTGCAAGCTGCGTCGTGTGATCAGTTTGACGCCCACCGCGTGCGTCCGCGACCCCATGGACAGACGCCGGCTCAGGCAGGTAGCAATCGTTCTCCGAATTGCATACCCGCCCGCTCTCGTCCCAGGGCAACTTGCGGTAGGAAGAAAGCTCGTTGAGGCCCAGGAACGGATATTTGATGATCTCGAAGTAAGGAGAATAGTCGAAATCGCGCGGAGTGAACAACCTCGCGTTGCGCTGAAACAGTCGGACCGTACCGTCGTCCCGGCGTTCGACGATCGGCAAGATTGGGAATTGCACAGCGTTGAACGCCTCGGCCAGCATGGACGAACACACGGTGCGCGTCGGCGCCCCAGCGTTGTGCTCAAACAGGCTGGAACGCCAACGCCGGGGCAAAACGCTGTAGGGAAATAGAAAGCGCGCCAGATCCAGCAATTGGCGCACGTCATAATCGTATCCGAGTTTTGCCACGGCCTGATTGATCACCTTTTGGGCGTCGGCAGGGGAGAGCGCGCCGGGACGGCAGATGCGCAGGTGCTCGGAGCGATATTTGGACAGCGGATTGACCACCGTGCCTTCACCAAGCAGGGCCTCGATCAGTAGTTGGTCGTTGGGATTGCCGTCATAGAATTCCAGCACCCGCTCGCGCACCGCGGGGTCTTCGATATCGTGTACCCGCCCGATGTACAGCGCAGAATGAGTCCAAGCGCTCTGGGTAATGACTTTGATGACTTCGCTAACGCGGCTGCGGCCTTCCACCAGCAGAACATCCCCAGGGCGGGTCTCGAAGCGCAGACGTTCAAAATCGCACAGGGTTGAAGCGTGGACCAAGCCGTGGTCGCGCGTCAGCCACTGGCTGATCCGCTTTCCCACCTTCCCTTTCACCCTGAAACCCATGTAATTCCTACCATTGCGTCGCTAAAACATTGAAATACACTCTGTTTTAAGCCTAAATCGCCGCACCTTGCGCGGATATATTCGCGGGAACCATGCTTGTGTACAGCTGTTGGGTCTGCGGCTGTTGCCAGTATCTAAGGTATCGGCGGGGCGAGTGCTTCTCCTAAGTCACATTATTTAATGTAATTTATAGATAATTATTTT
>NCBI01000017.1 GCA_002255365.1 Chromatiales bacterium 21-64-14 | reverse complement strand
AAACCCTGGTTGGCCACATTGAACAGGCCCATGCCGACGGTGCGCGGCTCAAACCGGCCTGTGAACTTGCCGGCATCGATGTCCGCACCTTGCAGCGCTATGAATCAATCGAATCTGACCCGATCGATTCCCCAAGTCTCAACCAAGTTGCTTTATCTTAGTCGCTAAAAATGACGAGATAACAAAAGCCGAATACACACCAACCTGAACAGCAAAAGAAAAAATAAATATTGGCACACTAAGCCCATCCACAAGATTTTCCCTTCCTGCCAAAAAATAGTATCTAATCAATGCCACTAATGCTGCTAACATTATTCCCCAAATACAGATAAAATAGTAACCCCAAAAATTCTCGCCATGTAATTTCATTATCATCGGGGCGAACAGAACGGCGGGATAAATTATTTGTATTACAATAATGGATATCACCCCATGCCTGAAATCAGGAAATAAAAGTCCTCTTGCCAAGGAGAGCACTAAGACGTAAAGAACAAGCAGCCTGCTCGATAGAAAGCCGTCTATCAACGCAATCACTATTGGATTCCCCCAAAGTTTTTTTTCAGATTTGTAAAAAGTTTTTCCGGGAAAATTGTACGGGGTGTATTTATCCCCGCCGCGCCCAAACACTGCCGAACAAACTGGGTGCAGTTATTTTTGTACAAACTATAGTTTTGCTGTTGCTGTTCTCGGGTATCGATGCATTGCTGTGCCTTTCGATCTTGAGCTAACGTAGTAGGTATGGTAATTTTTGATGGCGCGGCCGGATCAGCTGATATTCTTCCTGGTACATCTCTACCCAAAACTGTCTGAAGATCACTCGTTCCAGGTTGTCGTCTTTGCCCTACTGTATTAGGTGTATTTACGCCAATTCCGACATGGCCAAGTCCAGCAGCCGCATTAGGATTAAACGAGACAGTAATATCAAGTCCGAATGAATCAATCCAGAACAACGGATTGTTCAGAGCATACCCATATAGATTCCCATCCCCTCCCGCGAACTGAATTGGATCTTTCGTCGTCCACCGTCCCACCCGTGCATCATAGTCCCGCGCCCCAAAGCGCACCAAGCCGGTATCCCGATCATACAGCCCACCGGAAAACCCGAACGGTTGGAATCCAGGATTTGTGTCCTTCGTCACATTACCGAAGGCATCGTAGTCCAGTTCCTGAGCGACGGCTCCGGTATTCGCTTCTACCACCAGCCGTGGACTGCCCAGCGGATCGCTGAATATCCGGTACACCTTCCCGCCCTTGATCATGTAATCCGGCGCGTTCGGTTTGGTGCCGTAGACAAACCGCGCTACGACCTTCCCAGAACTGTTTAGCTCCGCCACGGGGTTGAGTTGATCTTGGTACAAAAATCCCTGCACCAGCACCCCGTCGATCTGCTTGCCAATGCGCCGGCTCTGCCCGTCGATGAGATACTCCAAGCGCCGACCATCCGGAAGCAGCGCCTCGGTGAGGTTGCCAAGCACATCGTAGCTGTAACGCGTGGTCTGTGCACCCTCGGTCTTGGCCTCCAGGTCGCCGTTGGCATTGTAGGTATAGGCCGCGCTCCCATAGGTGAGGAGGCGATCCTGGGCGTCATAGGTTCCGGTGACCACACCTGCGGGTGTGGTCTCGCTCAAACGGTTGCTGTTGGCATCGTAGGCGTAACGGGCACTGAGCACACCGTCGATGGTTATGCTGGTCAGGCGTCCGGCAGGGTCGTAGGTGTAATCGTAGATCCGGGGCGCGCGGCCGACGGTGTCACTTTTCCGGGTGATGCGCCCAATCGCGTCACGCTCGAACTTCTCGCTAAAAACGAAACTGTGGATGATCCCGGAGAGGGTCAACGTACCCTGGACCTGCGCAGGGCGAATGAGCGGAACTTCTGTCGTACCTTCTAGGCGCACCACATTGTCGGGGCGTCCGTAGTAGAGCCGGTTCGAGGTGTCGAAACGCAGCGAATTCGGTGTGTCCGTCAGGGGAACGCTCTGCAGGGGGCTTCCCGGCACATGACAGGCGGTCACCAAGTTGGCGCCAGGGACAAACGCGGCGGCCGCCGGGCGCACCAGGGCCGCCAGGACTCGCCATGGGAGGCCTTGGGCCACGAGCGGAACCGCCCGGGACGGAAGCACGAAACACAGCCGTCCGTTCCCGTCCACGGCGAATCGCGTGAACCCCTGCTGCTGGTCGATCTGCGAGAAGGTGCCGTCCGCCTGTACGCGGTACAGGGTTCCGGATGCCGCACTCCCCGCCACGACACCCCAAATCGAACTGGATAACCGCATATCCGTTTCCGTCGCAGCGAAGGCCGCTACTTGGTTCACCGCCCCCGCGCTATCGACGCGATAGAGGAGGTTCTGCGCCGAAAAATACACCAGTCCGTCGGGGCCTACGAGCATAGAAATGCCGCTCGCAATCGGAAAACCACTCAACTCGGCCACCGACCGGTCTCCCCCCGAGGTGTGCACCCAAAGCTGCGTACCTTTGAGCAGATATACGGGACCGCTGGTAGCCGCCGCCACGGCGGATGCCGTCGCCAGCCATGCCGGTTGTTGCGGCGTACCGCCAGCAGCCGGAATCTGCCAGAATTTGCCTGCGGTATCCTGGAAATACGCGGATCCGTTGACGTCGACGGTGCCTAACCCGGCGACGCGGACACCGGTAGCAGTCGCGGGTTGGAGCGCTACGCTGCGATTCGCCGTGTAGACCACGTCCCCTGCAAGATCCTGCAGTTGGATCGCCAGCGGATTATCCCCGACGCTCAGGGGCACCGAGCCGGCGTACGTCCCGTCCGACTGTACTGGGATCGTGGTGCTGTTGATCTGGACTTGGCTCACACCCGTTATGGTTCCCTCCACCTTCAACGGGCCAGTCCCGACGATGGCGTGGTCCAGATCGGCCGTGATCGACCACACGCTGCCCCCCGAAGCGGCGCTCGTCACAAGTTCTCCAAATTCGTTGTAGCCCGAACTCGAATGCAGGACGCCTAAGGCGGTACCTGACACCAATCCGCTTCTGGGATCGCGCTGAATATTCAGATTCCCCGCCTGAACAAGCTGCCCGTCGCGGTCGTAGGTGAGGTACACCAGATCGTCGTTTACCCGTTGCGCACTGATCCGGCCCGCCTGGTCGTAAGTCCAATTCACGTTGCCAGCGACCGGACCGGTCCATTCGTAGGCGCGCAACCGGTCGCCTTGATAAAAATAGTCGAGGATGTTTCCATCTGGAGCCGTAACGCGACTCAGTTGTCCGGTCGGGTTGCCACGAAAATTCGTGGTGCTATACGCATATCGGTACTGCCCCCTGGGAATGCTTTCTGAAACCAGCCGGCCGCCGCTGTCGTAGGCGAGATCCGCACCGCGCCCGTCGGGGCGCAGGATCTGCGTGAGCTGTTGGGCCTTGTTGTAGCGTAACCGCATGGCCGGGTCGCCCTGACCTACATCCGGTGGCGTGTAAACGGATTGTTGATCCACTGGAGTATAGTCGTAGCGATGTACCGGACGCCCCGGTGGTGTCAACGACGCGAGGTTGCCGGATGCGTCGTAGCGGTAGTTGACTTGGCGTCCGTCCGGAAACGTTTGGGCGATGACCCTGCCCATGAGGTCATAGTCAAAGCGCATGCGCTGACCCGCGGCGTCGGTGATCATGTCGATGTCTCCAGCCGGGGTGTAGCGCAGCTGGGTGTTGCGCTGGTCAGCGCCACTGCCATTGATCACCTCGATCAGGTTGCCGCTGGGGTCGTAGACAAACTGCGTCGGCGTGCCAAGGGTGTCGATCAGACTCGTACGTAGGCCGCGTCCGCCATAGGCCATCTGGATCGTCCGGTTCTCGGGGCTCGTGAGTCCGGTCAGATTCCCATGGGCGTCGTAAGTCATCGTGGTGATGTTATTGAGACCATCGGTGATCTTCGTGATCTGGTTGAATAGTGGTTCGTACTGAAAAGTGGTGATGCCGATCGAGCTATCTGCAATCAGCAAGGGGTTTCCGCGCCCATCATAGGTAACGCTGGTCGTGCTGGCGGGGGTTACGATCTGCAACGGGTTCCCCTCTGGGTCCCGCCGTACGTTGGTTACGATCCCGGCGGGATCGGTGATGGCCGTCGCCTGTCCCAGGCGGTTCAGCTGAACGCTGCGGGTACGACCCTCGCCGTCGATGTAGGTGCTGTGTGCTGCCGCCGGTGGACGTACCACGGGCGCAGGCACGCTCGCGCTGCCCGTGCCGCTCGCGGGGTCCACCCAGCCCGTAGCCTGGTTCGTGCTGGCGCTGCGGACCGCGCCGTCCGGCAGGGTCGCACGCACCAACCGACCTAAAACATCGTAACGGTGGCGGGTAACGAAGCCACGGGCATCGGTTTCGGTGAGCAACCGGTGGTGCGCGTCGTAACCGAAGCCACGTTGGCTTCCATCAGGGAAAGTGACCCCGGTCAGATTGCCGTCGCCGTCGTGGGTGAAGGTGGTGGTACGACCGGCCGGGTCGCTAAGGCGGTCGAGTTTCCCTGAGGCATAGTCCAGGCGCGTCACTTGGCCTACCGGATCGGTGATGGTGATCAGCCGCCGTTGGACATCGTACGCATAGCGGGTGACGTTTCCGTTGCGGTCTACGCTGCGGGTTTCCATACCTCGGGGGTCGAATTCGAGGCGGGTCCCGTCTTTGAGCGTGCGCCCATAGGTGCCGTCGGACTTGTGTTCCAGCACCGAGTAGTCTCCGGACGGCGATACCAACGCACCGCCGCCCGCTTCGGTGGTGAACCGAACACGGTCCCCATTCCCGCCGCTCAGCAGTACGCTTCCGTCCACGGCGATATACAGGCGCTCCAGCCCACGCAATCCCCACCCGGCGCCGAACGGGCTGCTGCGCCCGTTGACAACCGCCACGGATCCACTCAGGTTGGAAGAGATCCGAGAACTCGCGTAGTTGCTGGTAAGACGGATTTGGTAGGGATAGCCGCCCGTTGGTAACGCCCCGGCGGGAAGATCAACGGCGCCGCGCAGGGTCTCATCGATATTCCCGCGAAGGCCCGCGGTGGATACAAACGTCTCGGGACCCTGTTGCACCCCTCCCACAGAGACCCCGTAGGAGGCGGCGGGAGGCACCCCGGCACGTGCCAGGAGCGTGAGGTCGAAGGGCAGGACCGGGCGCGGGTCGGCGCGTGCGCTGTCGTACACCAGTGTCGGCTGGCTCGAGCGACCCAGCGACACGTAGCCCGGCACGGAAAGACTGGCCAACAGCGCACCACTCTTTGACAGGACCCGCGAGCCGGAGGGCGAGCTGTCTTGGTTGCAGGGGCAGCGGTCGGGGCTGGGACCCTCACCGGTGTCGCCGCTACCACGCCCGACCGGCGGCAGCGGTCCGTACCAGTCCGTGGCGCGCACGCCCCCGGAGACGGTCTCCAGGCGCTGGCCATCGGCAGACACCCGGTTGGTACCGACGATGCTGAATACGCCGGTATCCGGGTTCACCGACCACAGATCCACTTCCTTGCCCGGCGCCAAGTGGTCGATGTTCGGAAAGCTCAATGCCCCCGGTGTCGTGAAGCGCACGCCTACCGGCTGCAAGGTCACCAGCAGCCCGGGATCCACCGTATCCGGCAGCGTCGCCGGAGCGAAACCACGCGGCACTTCGCTGATCGATAGGGTTCCGGTGTAGGGCGTGCCGTCCGGGTTCACGGCCGCACCGGCGGACACCGTCAGGGTCACCCCCAACCTTGCGTTCGTCACGACCGTCGTCGCACCCCCGGTGACCGGGGTGATGCTGCCGGCATCGATCCGTGGCAAGTAAACCGGCCGATCCAGGCGGTTGATGGCGTGCGCTACGGGATCGAAGTGCCTGCGAAATCCCGCATAGGTCCCGCCGCCGGGAGCGGGGCTCGCGGCGATGCCGTCGAAGGCCAGGACCTGATCCCCGGTGGGCAGGCCGCTGAGCGTGAAACGCCCGTCCGCGTCCGTGTGTGTGACGAGCGCGGTACCGAGGATCGCGACCGCGGCACCGGCGATGGGGACCGCCTGTCCCGCGGCGGCGGCGTTGGCATCCAGCACGGCGCCCGTAACGGCCGTGGGTGCCCCCAGGTCCACCGAGCCCACCGTGATACGCACCGTCTGGCGCATGACCGCCATCCCGTCGGTTGCATAGAAGCTCAGCTCCAGACCTCCGGACTGACCCCCATCGGGCCGGAATCTGAATACCCCGGTGACGGCATCGAGGGTCGCGTGGGCTGGCAGGGGCAGCGGCGACACCCCGTAACGCACGGCATCGCCATCCGCGTCCGTGGCATGCAGCGTGAAGGTGAGTGTCGTACCCGGCGTCACGCTGCGATCCGCGATCGCGGACAACACCGGTGGCTGGTTACCGGCGAACACGTCCCGCATCGTGCTCGCATTACCCGCGGCATCCGTCAACACCACCTGTAGGGTGTCCCCGGATTGCGCGCCGATATGCGCTGCGAAGCCGCCGTCCGCAGCGGCTGTCACCGTCACGGACTGCGCGGTACGGGGGTTGGTGATCATGACACCGACCCGGGGTTCCACGCTTCCAGGCCGGCCGGTAACGGTCACGATTCCGTCCGTCAGACCACTCACGGTGATTAACCCAACCTGCGCGGGCAACGGGTGAACGGTATCCAGGGTGACGATGCGGGTGAGCGTGGTACGGTTACCCGCCAGGTCGGTGGCGATCAGCGTGAGGGGGTTGGTTCCTGCCGTGAGCGGGACTCGCGCGGTGAACCCATGGTCGGGTGCTACCGCGACCCGCGCGCCGTTCAGGGTCAAGCGTGCGGTCTCGCTTAAGACCCCGTCCACCCGCAGGGTGGATTGGTTGGTAAACGCGCCCGGTCCGGGCTGATTCAGGGTGATCGCCGGCGGGACGGTATCCACGGTGAAGCGTACAGACACGACTTCGGAGACGTTTCCGGCGTGGTCCGCTACCGTTGCGGTGAGCGTGAGGGGTCCTTCGGGAAACACCGACGTGGGCGTACATTGAGCCCCCATGGACCGGGCGCCGGATGCACCCGCGGGCCGGGGCGTGCAGCGGGCGAGTACCGATTGGCCGTCTATGGCGAGCTTGACGCTATCCGGGGCGACGCCGGATCCGGTATCGCGATAACCCAGTTCGATGCGAGGTGTGGCGGTGTCGACGTAGCTCCCCTGCGTCGGGCGGCTCAGACTCAACTCCGGGGGATCGACGTCCGCGTAGAGCGCCAGGTGACGGATCTCACCGTCATCTTCGTCGACCTCAGGATGCCCGATGCGCGTGATGTGGGCCAGCAGCCGGCTGTCGACCGCGTAGCGGCGCAGTTGCCGCTCATTGGCCACCCATAGAGACGCATCCGCTGGATCGGCTGCGATCGCGGTGATCCCCCCGCCCCCTTCCTCGCCCGAGAACGGACGCAAGCTGAACGACACCTGTCCTCGGGCGTCTACGTGCGCCAGTTGACGCGCGCCCGCCAACCACGCACCGCCTGCCTCATCGGCAGCCAAGCGGCGATCCAACCCCCGAGGCAACGCGACCTGCAGGACGACTTGTCCGCTGCGGTCATAACGGCGCAATTCCCCTTTAAACGTCACCCACGCCGTACGCTGATGATCATCAAAGCTCAGCGCCAGAGGTTTTGACTTGCGTGGGAGCGCAATGCGCCGTAGCAGGGTCCCATCCGAATTGAAAATCTCTAGGCCGCCGCGCTCCAGCACCCAGAGTTGCGAGTCGGCACGGTCCAGGGCGGCGTCCAGCAACTTTGCAGATAGGCGTATCCGGCCTTGAGCCCGCCCTTCTGCGTCCAAACGCAGCAACCCATACCGGCTTCCCAGCCATGCGGTTCCCGAGGCGCCGTCCACCACCAAGGTGACGAATTTCCCATCCTCGTCGCCTTCGACACCTCCGAAGGGGGCCGCAACACTGAATCGCAGACTGCCGTCTGGCTCATAGACCTGCAGACCGTCGTGCGCGTAGACCCAAACGGCGCCGCTAGTGTGATTCACCGCCAGGGCGCCAGCTTTCCCGATCACCGGAATTTCGAGTAGCGTCTCGCCGCCCAGCGCAGAGCGTTTCACAAGCACATCGCCGGCCGATACCCAAAGCGCCGGGGTATAAGCACCGGGTGCGTCTGCGTCGGCACTCAGCAGACAGGGAAATACAAGGACAAAAAGCAATACGGCGCACGCCGACCGGCGTGCGGTCTCGGACCTTCTGCAACGGATCCCCATGGCGCCCCCTTCCGTAGGTGGCCAATTCAGCCGCTATCGCGGCAAATCAAAGTATCACGCCGAAGCCGCCGCGATACTCAGCGTCCCTGTCTATGCACGGTCGTTGCGATTTATGAAGCGCCCGGCACGCCGTCCAACTCGTTGGCGCTACCGTGGCGCTAGGATGGGTACCTCCCTGGTACCGGTGGCCGATCATTCGGCTCTGTCACGCTTGTGGCCAGAGCCTATCCGCGGACCCGGACGGATGTCAAGCGACCATCGACACGGACATCGAACCAGCTCAATGACAGTGGCGCCTCGCACTCTACTACGTACCAAGGTACGCACTAACGGTGCGTGTCATCTGTCTCGGCCAGTTTCGATCAATGGACAGAGTTTCTAGAGGACTGAAACGCTGGTGGTTTATCAAACATTGCTTGCCACTACCACTAGACCGCGTTGCAACCGTGATGCATGCACGATGTTGCGGATGTGCCTACTCATAGGTCAGCAAATTAGGGGACAACATGCCACCTTCCGGTGCCCAATGCGACATTAAGCGAGACGGACGCACGGTATCGCGGGCGGCGCTGGAAGAGATGCGCCTGGTGGCCCTGGAGCGCATGAACGAAGGCGATCCACCTGCTGACGTGGCAGCTTCGTTCGAGCGGAAAACCTCTCCCGCCATTGTTCGCCAGACCAAGCGCGAAAAGGCCGAAATCTACTTCTGGGGTGAATCGGGCTTTCGCGCCGATGCGGTGCAGGGCCAGACCTGGGCCGCCAAGGGACACACGCCAGTGCTGTCGGTGCCCGGGCAGCGCCAGGGGATTAACGCGGCCTCGGCAGTCAACAGCAAAGGCGGCTTCTGGTTCGCCACCCACAGTGGTCGCCTGAATGGGGATCTGTTCGTCGACCTGCTGCGACAGATTCCGAAAGCGTATGCCTCATTTAGACGGGGTCCATGGCGGGCGATCCGATGGACGCCAAGATCCAAATGTGTCGCGCGTGGGCAACGCAAAGTGAACCCGCTGGAGACGCTAGGTTATTGTGCGAAACCCGCACGCATATGCCATCAAGCAGGCTGGCGGCGTTATCAGTCTTCCCGCAGTGCCGGGCGCAGGCGGATCTCCTCGCGCGGACGCAGGGTCACCAGGGCCATCGGCGTCACCGCACCGCCGGAGGCCGCGGCAAAGCGCAGGCGGCGCGCGGCCATGGCCACCGCGAACTGCATCTCCATCATGGCGAAGGCCTCACCGACACAACGCCGTGGCCCAGCTCCGAAGGGAAAATAACGGTAGCGGGGACGCTCCACGGCGCGCTGTGGATCGAAGCGCTCGGGACGAAATTCGTTCGGCGCTTCCCAGTGCTCGGGATGCCGGTGGGTGACGTAGGGGCTGAGCAGGATGGTGGTACCCGCCGGCACCCGGATGCCGGCCAGGGTGTCGTCCTCCACAGCGGTGCGCGCCAGGAACCACGCGGGCGGGTACAGGCGCATGGTCTCTTCCAGCACCATCCGGGTCACTGGCAATCGGGACAAGTCGTCATACACCGGGTCGCGCTCCCCCAGCACCTCACGCGCCTCTCGCGCCACGCGCTGCGCCCACTCCGGATGGCGCGCCAGCCGGTACCACGTCCACGCCAGTACGGTCGCGCTGGTCTCGTGTCCAGCGAGCAGCAGGGTCATAACTTCGTCGCGCAGTTCGCGATCACTCATCCCCTCTCCGGTGTCCTCATCGCGAGCATCGAGGAGCATGGCGAGCAGCGCGCCGCCCTGCGCCGCGCCCGCGCGCCCCTCCCCTATCACCCGGTAGACGATGCGGTCGAGTGCCGCGCAGGCGGCCCGAAAGCGCCGATTGGCGGCGGTCGGCAGACGCGCGCCCAGTCCGGTCACGGCCCACATTCGGCGGTTGATGCCGAGCTGGAGTTCGGCGACAGCCGCGCGCACGACTTCCGCATCGCCGCCCAGGCCGGTGCCGAAGAAGGCGCGCACCGCCATCTCCAAAGTGAGCGCCATGGTCTCGCGGTGCATGGAGAGGGCCGCGCCGCGGCGCGCGATATCGGCCCAGGCCGCCACCCGCTCGCCCGCGACAGCGCACACCAGTGCGCAGAGTTCCGCCAGGCGTCCACGCTGGAAGGCAGGCTGTACCAGACGACGCTGGCGGCGCCAGAACGGGCCATCGCTGGTCACCAGGCCGTGGCCGATCACCGGCACCAGCTTGTCGTAAAACGCCGCCTTGCCGTAACGCCCTTCGCTGTTGTGGAGGACCCGGTGGATCAACTCCGGTCCGGTCACCAGCAGCGCGCGCCGGGGACCGAGCCGCAGCTTCACCACGTCTCCGTGGCGGGCGGCGGCCTGAGTCAGAAATGCGAGGGGATCGCGGCGCAGTTGCGGCAGCACGCCAAGCAGCGGCCACCCACGTGGGCCCGGCACCCGCCGCAAGGTCCGTGGAGATCCGTCCGCTGCCGGCTCCATACCTGTTGCCGTACCTCTACTCGGTGGGATATCACGCTGCCGGCCGGTGGCGCCAGCGCGGGGTGGTTCAGACGTACGTCACTTCCAGGATTTCAAATTCCTTCACACCACCCGGCGCATGCACCGTGGCCACGTCGCCCGCCTCGCGTCCGATCAGCGCGCGCGCGATGGGCGAGGTCACCGAGATCATGCCGTACTGGATATCCGCCTCGTCCTCCCCGACGATCTGGTAACGGACTTCGACATCGCAGCCCGACTCCATCAGACACACCGTGGCACCGAACACAACCTTGCCATTTGGGTTGACGGTGGACAGGTCGATGATCTGGGCGTGCGACAACTTCGACTCCAGGTCGGCGATACGCCCTTCGATGAAACTCTGTTGCTCACGCGCCGCGTGGTACTCCGCGTTTTCCTTGAGGTCGCCGTGGGCGCGGGCCTCGCTGATGGCGTTGATCACCTGGGGCCGCTCCACGCTTTTCAGTCGCTGAAGCTCCTCGCGCATGCGCTGCGCGCCGCGCACCGTCAATGGCACCTTGTTCATAAGCTCGCCTCCCGGTGTAGTTCCTGCAGGCGGTTGACATTGTCCACATCCAGGTACCCGAGCGCCAGGCACGTCGCGCGGGCGCCCGCCAGGGTAGTGGTATAGCTCACCTTGTGCTGCAAGGCCTCGCGCCGGATCTGGTAGGAGTCGGCGATCGCCTGCTTGCCCTCGGTGGTGTTGATGATGAGGCTGATCTCGTCGTTCTTGATCATGTCCACGATGTGAGGGCGTCCCTCGGTGACTTTGTTGACCCGAGTGCAAACGATGCCGGCCTGTTCCAGCACCTGCGCGGTCCCGCGCGTGGCATGGATCTCCAGCCCGTGGGCGACGAGACACCGTCCCAGGTCAACGACCCCGGGCTTGTCCGCGTCGCGCAGGCTGACAAATACCCGCCCGGTGCGCGGTAGATCCACGCCTGCGGCGAGTTGTGCCTTCGCGAACGCCTCGCCGAAGCTGGTGCCTATACCCATCACCTCTCCGGTGGATTTCATCTCCGGACCGAGCAGCGGGTCCACGCCCGGAAACTTGATGAACGGAAACACCGCTTCCTTGACGGAGAAGAAGCGCGGCACGATTTCCCCCGTCACACCCTGTTCGGACAGCGTACGCCCCACCATACAGCGCGCGCCAATCTTCGCAAGAGCCAGCCCGGTGGCCTTGGAGACGAACGGCACGGTGCGCGAGGCCCGGGGATTGACCTCCAGGATATATACCTCTCCCTCCTGGATGGCAAACTGGGTATTCATCAACCCGACCACCTTGAGTTCACGGGCGAGCTGCACAACCTGCTCGCGCATGCGGTCCTGCACCGCGATATCCAGGGAATAGGGCGGCAAGGAGCAGGCGGAATCTCCGGAATGGACCCCCGCCTGTTCGATGTGCTCCATGATCCCGCCGATGACGACGTCGACCCCGTCGCACATGGCATCCACGTCCACTTCCACCGCGTCGGACAAAAAGCGGTCCAACAGCACCGGGCACTCGTGGGAGACCTGGACCGCATCGCGCATGTAGCGCCGCAGGTCCTCTTCCACGTAGACGATCTCCATGGCGCGCCCGCCCAGCACGTAGGACGGCCGGACCACCAATGGATAACCGATCTCTCCCGCCAGACGCACCGCATCCTCGATGCTGCGCGCGGTACGGTTGGGCGGTTGGCGCAGCTCGAGCTTGTGCAGCAGCCGCTGGAAACGCTCGCGGTCTTCCGCGAGATCAATGGAGTCCGGCGAGGTGCCGATGATCGGCGCGCCGTTGGCCTCCAGGGCGCGCGCAAGCTGCAGCGGCGTCTGGCCGCCGTACTGGACGATCACCCCCTTGGGTTGTTCCTTGTGGATGATCTCCAGCACATCTTCCAGGGTAAGGGGCTCGAAATACAGGCGGTCGGAGGTGTCGTAGTCAGTGGATACGGTCTCCGGGTTGCAGTTGACCATGATGGTCTCGTAACCGTCTTCGCGCAGCGCCAGCGCGGCATGCACACAGCAGTAGTCGAACTCGATGCCCTGCCCGATCCGGTTCGGTCCGCCGCCCAGCACCAGGATCTTGTCCCGCCCGCTGGGGGCCGCCTCGCACTCCTCCTCGTAGGTGGAATACAGATACGCGGTGCTGGTGGCGAACTCCGCGGCACAGGTATCCACGCGTTTATATACCGGGCGCACGCCGAGGGCGTGACGCCGTTCGCGCAGTGCATCTTCGCGGGTGTCCAGGAGCCGGGCCAAACGCCGGTCCGAGAACCCGCGGCGTTTCAGGTCGTAGAGGCGATCGCGGTCAAGGTCTTCCAGGCGCTGGCCGCGCAGCTCACCCTCCAGCGCGATCAACTCTTCGATCTCCGTCAGGAACCACGGGTCGATGGCGCTGAGTCCATGGACCTCGTCCAAGGTCCAGCCAGCGCGGAACGCGTCTGCGACATACAGGATCCGGTCCGGCCCCGGCTCGTGCAACTCCTGGCGCAGCTTCGCCTTCACCTCCTCCGGATCCTGAGCAACGATGCGTTCGTCGAATCCGTCGATCCCGATTTCCAGCCCGCGCAGCGCCTTCTGCAGCGACTCCTGGAAGGTGCGCCCGATGGCCATCACCTCGCCCACCGACTTCATCTGGGTGGTAAGTCGGGGTTTGGCCCGAGGGAACTTCTCGAAGGCGAAACGCGGGACCTTGGTGACGACGTAATCGATGGTGGGCTCGAAGGAGGCCGGGGTGGCGCCCCCGGTGATCTCGTTGCGCAGTTCATCCAGGCTGTAGCCCACCGCCAGCTTGGCCGCCACCTTGGCGATCGGAAAGCCAGTGGCCTTGGATGCGAGGGCCGAGGAACGCGATACCCGCGGGTTCATCTCGATCACCAACATGCGTCCGGTCTCCGGACTGATCGCGAACTGCACGTTGGACCCGCCGGTATCCACCCCGATCTTGCGCAGCACCGCGATGGAGGCATCGCGCATGCGCTGGAATTCCTTGTCAGTGAGGGTCTGCGCCGGCGCCACGGTAATGGAGTCCCCGGTGTGCACCCCCATGGGGTCCAGGTTCTCGATGGAACACACGATGATGCAGTTGTCCTTGTGGTCGCGCACCACCTCCATCTCGAATTCCTTCCAACCCAGCACCGATTGCTCCAGCAGCACTTCGTGGGTGGGCGACAGGTCCAGCCCGCGCTCGCAGATCTCCACGAACTCCTCGCGGTTGTAGGCCACGCCGCCGCCGCTGCCGCCGAGGGTAAAGGACGGGCGCATGATGGTCGGGAACCCGATCTGGGCCTGCAACTGCATCGCCTCTTCCATACTGTGCGCGAGCGCCGCGCGCGGCACTTCGAGCCCAATTTCGATCATGGCGCGGCGAAACAGCTCCCGGTCCTCGGCCATGTCGATGGCCGCGCGGCTCGCCCCGATCATCTCCACACCGTAGCGCTCCAGCACCCCTTCCCGCACCAGGTCCAGGGCGCAGTTGAGGGCCGTTTGCCCGCCCATGGTGGGCAACAGTGCGTCGGGGCGTTCCAGCTCGATGATGCGCGCCACCACCGGCCAGCGAATCGGCTCGATGTAGACCGCGTCGGCGGACTCCGAATCGGTCATGACGGTGGCCGGATTGGAGTTCACCAGGATGACCCGGTAACCCTCCTCCCGCAGGGCGCGGCAGGCCTGCACCCCGGAGTAGTCGAATTCGCAGGCCTGCCCGATGACGATAGGCCCTGCCCCGATGATCAGGACGCTCTTGATGTCGGTGCGTTTCGGCATGCGCTAAACCAGATTCAGGCGTTGAAAACGAAGCACGATCGCGGCAAGGCGGTGACATCCGCGCCGCCCCACCCAGCCTTCGTCGGTACCGTGCCCGGACCACCGGGTCCGTAGGGCTCCGGCGCGGCGGCAAGGTGCCGGCCCGCGCAGCACCCCGGGGTCTGTTCCGGCATCCGCATCATGGTGCCTCCGCGCGCGGCTCATCCGGCGCGCCCATGCATCAGCTCGATGAAGTGACCGAACAGCGGCGCCACGTCGTGGGGTCCGGGGCTCGCTTCCGGGTGTCCCTGGAAGCTGAACACCGGACGCGTGGTGTGGTGCATGCCCTGCAACGACCCATCGAACAGGGAACGGTGGGTGGGACGCAGGACCGGCGGCAGCGTCGCCTCGTCCACCGTGAACCCGTGGTTCTGGCTGCTGATCATGACCCGTCCGGTATCCAGATCCAGCACCGGGTGGTTGGCACCGTGGTGGCCGAATTTCATCTTCGCGGTGCGCGCGCCGCAGGCCAGTCCCAGGAGCTGGTGCCCGAGACAGATACCGAACACCGGGATACCCGTGTCCACCAATGCGCGGATGGCCTCGATTGCGTAGCCGCATGGCTCCGGATCGCCGGGACCGTTGGAGAGAAACACCCCGTCCGGATTCAGGGCCAGTATGTCCCGGGCCGGGGTCTGCGCCCCCACTACCGAGAGCCGGCAACCGTGGTCCACCAAGACCCGCAGGATATTGCGCTTGGTGCCGTAGTCCACCGCCACGACGTGGTACGGCAAGGCTTCCGCGTCGGGATCCTGGGCCGCCGGCAGGTCACTCTCGATCCGCCAAGTCCCCTGGGTCCAGGTATAGGGGTCGCGGGTCGTCACCACCCGGGCCAAGTCCATGCCCTTGAGCCCCGGGAATGCCCGCGCCGCCGCGTGAGCCGCGTCCGGGTCCAGTCCGTCGCCGGCCTGGATGCAGCCGTTCAGCGCACCCTTCTCGCGCAGCAACCGGGTCAGGCGACGGGTGTCGATGCCGGCGATCGCGACGATGCCGTGATCGCGCAGGTAATCGCCCAACGCCCGGGTGCTGCGCCAGCTGCTGGCCCGCGCCGGCAAATCCCGCACCACCAGGCCGCTGGCATACACCGTCCCCGATTCCTCGTCGGCCGGGTTCGTGCCCACGTTGCCGATATGCGGGCAGGTCAGGGTAACGATCTGGCGGCAATAGGAAGGGTCGGTAAGGATCTCCTGGTACCCGGACATGGCGGTGTTGAACACCACCTCGCCGACGGTCTGACCCGGGCTGCCGATGGCCTCACCGCGGAACAGACTGCCGTCTTCCAAAGCCAGTAGGGCCGGGGTACGCAAAGTGCCTCCTCCAATGAGCCGGTCCCGAAGGGCGCGCGTCCCGCAGAACAGCCCTGCCGCTCGTGGATCTTCCGCTGCCTGCTGGACGGACCTGCGGCAGCAAACGCTGCGCGCAGACGCGCACAGCGGGAAGAGGCCTCAGATCCCTTCCCGCTCCCATGAGTTCCGTGCTCGTTACCGTGACGCCGCTGGAAATCGGTGGAATTTTACTGGATGGAGTGGGGGGTGTCCATGTGATTGCGGGGATATCCGGGCGCGCCGGCACCTCAGCGCAGATCCAGTACGTCCTGCATATCGAACAGGCCGTTCTCCCGGGCCATGAGCCAGCTGGCCGCACGCAGCGCACCCCGGGCAAAGGTCATGCGGCTGCTCGCCTTGTGGACGATCTCCACCCGCTCCCCAGGGGCCGCGAACATCACCGTGTGCTCGCCCACGATGTCCCCGGCGCGGATGGTCTCGAAGCCGATCGCCTTTGGGTCCCGGGGGCCGGTATGGCCCTGGCGCCCATACACCGCGCACTGGGCCAAGTCCCGGCCCAGTGCGCGGGCCACGACCTCGCCCATCGCCAGGGCGGTCCCGGAGGGGGCATCCACCTTGTGGCGGTGATGGGCCTCAATGATCTCCACGTCCACCTCGTCTCCCAGCACCCCGGCGGTCAGGGCCAGGAGCTTGAGGCACAGGTTCACCCCCACGCTCATATTCGGGGCCATCACCACCGCGATCTCCCGGGACGCGGCGCGCACCTGTTCCCGCTGGGGCGAATCGAAGCCAGTGGTACCGATGACGATGCGCCGCCGCGCGGCGCGGCAGATCTCCAGGTGCGCCAGGGTTACCTCCGGGCGGGTGAAGTCCACCAGCACGTCGAAATCCCCGGCCACCCCGGCCAAGTCTGCGGTGACCGGTACCCCCAGGGATCCCACGCCCGCCAACTGGCCTGCGTCCATACCCAGGACTTCGCTGCCCGGACGCTCGGTGGCCACGGTGCAGCGCAGCCCCTCCGACGCGGCGGCGGCCTGAATGAGGGTGCGACCCATGCGCCCTGTGGCGCCAGCGATGGCGACTCTAGTCATGAGGGTTTGGTATCCGCGGATATATCCGGAGCTGAATCCGGGTCAGGGGCCTTAGAGGATAACAGGACCACCGCCCACCCGTCAGCGGATCCTTAAAGTCGGGGTCGTCAAAACTTCACGTTCTCAAAGAATTTCTTGACCCCATCCAGCCACGAACTCTCGCGCGGGCTGTGGCGGTTACCTCCGCCGCGCACCTCCGCCTCGAACGCATGCAGCAACTCCTTCTGGTGCTTGGTGAGGTTGACGGGGGTCTCCACTGTGACCCGGGCCAGCAGGTCGCCGGCGGCACCGCCCCGCACCGGCGTGACCCCCTTGCCGCGCAGCCGAAACAGCTTGCCGCTCTGGGTCTCCGGCGGGATCTTGAGGATCACCCGCCCGTCCAGGGTCGGGACCTCCAGTTCGCCGCCCAAGGCCGCCGTCACGAAGCGGATCGGCACCTCGCAGGCCAAGTCGTTGCCTTCCCGGGTGAAGATCGGGTGCGGTTGTACCCGGACCTGCACGTACAGATCTCCGGCCGGCCCGCCACCCTCGCCCGCCTCCCCTTCCCCCGAGAGCCGGATCCGATCCCCGGTATCCACGCCGGGGGGCACCTTCACGGAAAGGGTCTTCTGTTCCTGAACCCGCCCGTTGCCGTGACAGGTGGGACAGGGATCTTCAATCACCGTCCCGGCCCCGTGGCAGCGCGGGCAGGTCTGCTGGATGGAGAAGAAGCCCTGCTGCATGCGCACCTGCCCGTGGCCGGCGCAGGTGCCGCAGGTACTGGGCTGGGTGCCCTTGCGGGCGCCGCCACCGCCGCAGCTGCTACAGGTCACGAAGGTGGGAACCCGGACCTTGACGGTGGTACCGAATACCGCGTCCTCCAGAGACAGATCCAGGTTGTAGCGCAAATCGGAACCGCGGCGCGCGCGGCTGCCGGCGCCGGTCCGTCCACCGCCACCACCACCAAAGATATCCCCGAAGATATCACCGAAGATGTCGCTGAAGCTGGCCCCGGCGCCCGCGGCCCCGGCGGCCCCGACCCCGCCGCTTAGTCCGGCGTGTCCGAACTGGTCGTAGGCAGCGCGCTTGCGCGGATCCGCAAGGACCTCATAGGCCTCCTTGGCCTCTTTGAACCGCTCTTCCGCCGTATGGTCTCCCGGATTGCGATCCGGGTGGTATTTCATGGCCATGCGGCGATAGGTCTTTTTGAGGTCCGCCTCCGAGGCGTTGCGACTAATTCCCAGGACTTCGTAATAATCGCGTTTGGACATGATTCAGTGCGTCTTTTCCAAGGTCATCAATGCGCGGAGCGGCATGGCATGCATGCAAGGGCGCCCCGCTCCCGCCTCAATGAACAGCCCCCGCAACGCCGCGCGGCCAACGCATCCCTGGACCCCCGCACCCGCCGGGGGCCGGGTCGCCGGCCGCGCCACGAAACGCATAGTCAGGTTACTTGCGATCTTCCTTCACTTCCTCGAATTCGGCGTCCACCACATCATCGTGCTGAGCGGACTCGGACTGCGCCCCGTCCGCAGCGCCGCCGTGCGCCCCGTCAGCGGCGCCCCCGGGCTGGCCGCCGGACTCCTGGCCCTTCTGTTGGTACAGGCGTTCGGCGAGTTTGCCCGAAAGTTCAGCGAGGCGCTGGCTCTTGGACTCGATCTCCGCCTTGTCCTCGCTCTTCAAGGCCGCCTGCACGGCACTGATGGCCGCCTCGATGTCCTTGCGCTCCGCCGCGTCCGCCTTGTCTCCCAATTCCTTGAGGGTCTTGGTGGTGGCATGAACCAGGTTGTCCGCATGGTTGCGGGTCTCCACCAATTCGTGGAAACGGCGATCCTCGTCGGCGTGCGCCTCGGCGTCCTTGACCATGCGCTGAATCTCATCCTCCTTCAGCCCGCTGGAGGCCTTGATGACGATGGACTGTTCCTTGCCGGTAGCCTTGTCCTTGGCCGACACATGAAGGATGCCATTGGCATCGATGTCGAAGGTCACCTCGATCTGCGGCACGCCCCGCGGCGCCGGCGGCAGGCCCGCCAGATCAAATTTGCCGAGCGACTTGTTGGCAGAGGCCATTTCGCGTTCACCTTGCAGCACATGCACGGTAACCGCGGTCTGACTGTCATCGGCGGTGGAAAACACCTGATTCGCCCGGGTCGGGATCGTGGTGTTCTTTTCGATGAGCTTGGTCATGACACCGCCCAGCGTCTCGATCCCGAGGGACAGGGGCGTGACATCCAGCAGCAGCACGTCTTTTACTTCACCGGTGAGCACCGCGGCCTGTACTGCGGCACCCACTGCCACCGCCTCGTCCGGGTTGACGTCCTTGCGCGGCTCCTTGCCGAAGAAGGACTTCACCGTCTCCTGAACCTTGGGCATGCGGGTCTGCCCACCCACCAGGATGACCTCCTGAATATCGCTCACGCTCAACCCGGCGTCCTTGAGCGCGGTCTTGGTCGGATCCACGGTACGGGCAATGAGGTCCTCCACCAGGGACTCGAGCTTGGCCCGGGTGATCTTGTAATTCATGTGCTTCGGGCCGGCCTGGTTGGCGGTGATATAGGGCAGATTGACCTCGGTCTGCTGGGTGGAGGAGAGTTCGATCTTGGCCTTCTCCGCCGATTCCTTCAGGCGCTGCATCGCCAACGCGTCGCCGCGCAGGTCGATCCCCTGTTCCTTGTGGAACTCGTCCACCAGATAGTCGATGAGGCGGTTGTCGAAATCCTCGCCGCCCAGGAAGGTGTCGCCGTTGGTGGCCAACACCTCGAACTGCTGTTCGCCGTCCACCTCCGCGATCTCGATGATGGAGATGTCGAAGGTGCCGCCGCCCAGGTCATAGACGGCAACTTTCTGATCGCCCTTCTGCTTGTCGAGACCGTAGGCCAGCGCCGCCGCGGTGGGCTCGTTGATGATGCGCTTGACCTCCAGACCCGCAATGCGGCCGGCATCCTTGGTGGCCTGACGCTGGGAGTCGTTGAAGTAAGCGGGCACCGTGATTACCGCTTCTTTGACCTCCTCCCCGAGATAGGCCTCTGCATCCTTCTTGATCTTCATCAGCACCCGCGCGGAGATCTCCGGCGGCGCCATGCGCTTGCCGCGCACTTCCACCCAGGCATCACCGTTGTCGGCCTTGCCGATCTTGTAGGGCATCAGCTTGATGTCGCGCTGCACCACCTCTTCATCGAAGCGGCGGCCGATCAGGCGCTTGATGGCAAACAGGGTGTTGTGGGGATTGGTGACCGCCTGGCGCTTGGCGGGCTGCCCCACCAATACCTCCCCGTCCTCGGCGTAGGCCACCACCGACGGCGTGGTGCGTGCCCCCTCGCTGTTCTCGATCACCTTCGGCTTGCCGGCCTCCATCACCGCCAGGCACGAGTTGGTGGTCCCGAGGTCTATCCCGATCGTCTTTGCCATGGTTCGCGCTCTCCAGCTCCAATACCCGAAATTTTCGAAGGTTCGTCCGCCCACTCCAGGGCAAGCCGACGTGTTACCGGTAAGGTGTGGTCAGGATTCCGTTTTTCAAGGCCCTGTCATGGTGGCTCAGCCGTTCCCCGAGGCCGCCTTGGACACGATGACCATTGCCGGGCGGATCAGGCGATCATTGAGGGTGTACCCCTTCTGGACCACGTTGAGGACCGTGTTGGGCTCCAGGTCGGCGCGCTCCTGCATGGCCATGGCCTCGTGGTAACTGGGGTCGAAGCGCGTACCCGCCGGGTCCAGGGCGCGAATACCGAATTTCTCGAACACCTGGCTCAGCAGCTTCAGGGTGAGCTCGCTGCCCTCCTTGAGTTTGCCCGCATCCACGACACCTTCCTGGGCGACACTCAGCCCCATTTCCAAGCTATCACGCACTGCCAGCAACTCCGTGGCGAACTTCTCCACGGCGTACTTGTGGGCGTTCTCCAGCTCCCGTTCGCTGCGCCGGCGGAAATTCTCCATCTCCGCCTTGAGCCGGAGGAACTGGTTCCAATGCTCCTCCGCCTTGGCCCGCGCCTCCTCCAGCAGGGACACCAACTCCGCCACCGGACGCTCCTCCAGGGGGCGTTCCTCCAGTGCAGTCCCGGAGTCAGATCCGGCCTCGGTGCCATTGCCGGCGGATCCGGCCGCCGCTGTCGACCGGTTTTCCTCATCTTGCATGCCATTTCCCCCGCAGCTTCATGAATCCTAAACGGTAGATAAGGGCGCTTAACGTGGATTCAAGGCCGCACTCAAAAGCTTGGCGGTGGCGTCCACCAGAGGGATCACCCGCTCGTAGGCCATCCGGGTGGGCCCAATCACCCCGAGCACGCCGAGCACGCGGCCGTCCACCGAATAGGGCGCGGTAACCACGCTGCATTCATCCAGCACCTGGTATCCGGACTCCTCGCCGATGAAGATCTGTACCCCGTCGGCGTGGGCGCATTGATCCAGCAGGTGGAGGATCTCGCGCTTCTGCGTGAACGCCTCGAAGAGCTGCCGCAGCCGCCCGACGCTTCCAGTAAGCTCATTGAATTCCATAAGATTATTCTGGCCGGCCAATACATAGTCCCCGTGCTGGGGGGTGGGTGTGAAGGCCTTCTCCGCCATATCCACAGCGGTGCGCATGATACGGTCCATATGTTCCCGGGCGACGCCCATCTCCCGGATCAACTGCCGCCGCACCCCGTCCATACCCTTCCCGGCGAAGTTCTGGTTCAGGTAATGGGCGGCCTGTTCCAACTCCGAGGCGCTATAGGCCCGCTCGGTGTGGATGATCCGATTCTCCACATTGGCCTCGTTAACCACCAGGATCGCCAGCACCCGTTTGCCAGACAGGGGCAGGAATTCCACATGACGCAGGGAATCCTCCCCGGGACGTGGCAGGGTCACGACGCCGGCCATGCGCGTGATGGCCGACAGCAGACCGGACGCCACCGCCAGCACGTCCTCGGTGCGCCCGGCACCGGACGTGGCCAGGGAATGGCGCAATGCCTCCAATTCCTCGGATTCCAAGGACCGCACCGTCAGCAGGGCATCCACAAAAAACCGGTAACCACGCACGGTGGGGATACGGCCGGCGGAAGTATGGGGGGACTGGACATAGCCCAGATCTTCCAGATCGGCCATTACGTTGCGGATCGTGGCGGAACTAAGGTCCAGGCTCCGGTTCCGGGACAAGGTACGCGAACCTACCGGCTCGCCCTGGCTGATATAGTGCTCCACCAGGGCCTTGAGCACCTGTTGGGCGCGATCCCCCAGGCCGGGATCCCCAGAGTGTCCGGTTTTACTCGCCACGGCGCGATCAGGCTCCCGAATCAAGGATTTGTTAGCACTCTTAAGGGTAGAGTGCTAACATCCCGCTGTCAACGGCGCAGGCATCCGATACCGGCGCCCGTAACGTAGCGACCGGCATGGCGTTCACTCGATCCAGGCACGACCCGCGATGACGGAACGGTTCCAGACCATCGGGCTCATCGGCAAGCAGGGGGACCCCAGGGTGGTGGGCGCCCTGCAGGCCATCCGGGCGTACCTGAAAGATCAGGGACGCACCGTGCTGTTGGACGACGGACTGACGGAACTGCCCGGCCCATGCCCTCATCCGCGGGTCAGCCGCGCCGAACTCGGGCAGCGCTCCGACCTGGCGATCATCATCGGCGGCGACGGCACTCTGCTCAGCGCTGCCCGCAGCCTCGCCGACGACGACGTCCCCCTCCTCGGGGTAAACCTGGGGCATCTGGGATTCCTGGTGGACGTGTCTCCCGAGGAAATGACCCAGCGGCTGGCGGAGATACTCGCCGGGCGCTACCGCGAGGAACGCCGCTTCCTGTTGCGCGCCCGCGTCCTGCGGGACGGCGATACGGTGCTGGAGAGCGACGCCCTCAACGACGTCGTCCTGCACAAGGGTGGCGTGGCACGCATGATCGAATTCGATACCCTGCTGAATGGGCGCTACCTGTACACCCAGCGTTCCGACGGGCTGATTATCTCCACGCCCACCGGTTCCACCGCGTACGCCCTGTCCGGCGGAGGGCCGATCCTCCACCCGACCCTCGATGCCATGGTGCTGGTGCCGATCTGTCCCCACACCCTGAGCAACCGCCCCATTGTGGTCAGTGCCGACAGCGAGGTACAGATCGTGGTGAAACACGGGGATGACGTGGCGCCCCACGTCAGCTGCGACGGGCAGATCAACACGGAGCTGCGTTGCGGCGACCAGATCTCCGTGCGCCGCAAGGAACGGGCCATCCGCCTGCTCCACCCCATCGACCACGACTATTTCGAGATCCTGCGCGCCAAGCTCGCTTGGGGACGGACGCCGGAGAACCGTTAGCCCGCATGGTTCATGAAGGCTCTCGGAGAATGGCATGGTTTGCGCCCCGGCGTACCGCGATACCCGAACTGGCCTGACTGCGGCATAATCCTGGGGAGAGCCCAGCGAAACCTGCCATGACCGCCAACCGACCCGCATCCCAACCGTCCCGCTGCAGCACCACCCGCAACGCCGCCCGGCCGCGGCACCCGCACCGCGTCATGTTCACCGTGGCATCACGCAAGCCCCCATGCTGACCCAGATCCAGATCCGCGACTTCGCCATCATCGAGGCCCTGGAGCTGGAACTGGCACCGGGCCTGACCGTGCTCACCGGCGAGACCGGCGCCGGCAAGTCGATCCTGGTCGGCGCGGTGGGCCTGGTCCTCGGGGACCGCTCGGATCCGGACACGGTGCGCAACGGCGCGGAACGCGCCGAGGTCAGCGCCGCCTTCGACGTGTGCGCCAACCCGGCGGCGCGCCGCTGGCTCCAGGAGCAAGATCTCGAGTCCGGGGACGAATGCCAGTTGCGCCGCGTGGTGTTCCGGGAGGGACGCACGCGCGCCTACATCAACGCCCGCCCGGTCCCGCTGCAATCCCTCAAAGACCTGGGCGCCTGTCTGGTGGACATCCACGGCCAGCACGAGCACCAGTCCTTACTGCGCCCCGACGTTCAGCGCGCCTGGTTGGACGGGTTCGGCGGCCACCTCGCCCTCGCCCGCACGGTGGACCAGACGTACCGGCGCTGGAAGGAACTGGACCGGGAGCGCACCGCACTGCTGGAATCCGCAGCACAATTCGCGGCCCGCGCCGAGCTGTTGCGCTATCAGGTGCGGGAACTGGAAACCCTGGCACTGACAGCGGAGGAGATTCCCGCCCTGGACGACGAACACCGGCGTTTGGCCAACGCCGGGCGGCTGCTGGAGACCGGCCGCGAGGCCCTGGACACCCTGTATGAGGACGAAGAAGCTTCCCTATCCACCCGCTTGAACCGCGTGCTGGCGGCGATCCAGGGACTCCAGAATCTGGATGGACATCTCGCTGGCATCGCCGAATATCTGGAGAACGCGCGCATACAGATGGACGAGGCGGGCAGCGAGTTACGCCGCTATCTGGACCGGCTGGACCTGGACCCGGCACGGCTGCGGTGGGTGGACGAGCGCCTGGCCACCATCCACGACCTGGCCCGTAAACATCGGGTTGCGCCCGAAGCGCTGCCGGCGCTCCTGGAACAGATCCGCGCGGAATGGCAGGCAGTGGAACACGCCGACCAGCGCCGCGATGCGCTGGAACAGGAAGTGGCCGCGGCCCGCGACGACTTCGAAAAATCGGCCCGCGAACTGAGCCTGCGCCGCGCCGAGGCCGGCGCCCGGCTCACGCAGCGGATCAGCGCGGCAATGCAGGAGCTGGGCATGCCCGGCGGGCAGTTCCAGGTCGAACTCGCGCCTTTACCCGACGGCGAGGCCGCGGCCAGCGGGCGCGAGCGGGTGGAGTTTCTGGTGAGCGCCAATCCGGGCGAACCGGTGAAGGCGCTGCGCAAGGTGGCGTCGGGTGGTGAACTGTCGCGCATCAGCCTGGCGATCCAGGTCACCGCGGTGGACGAAGGCGCGTTGCCCAGCCTGATCTTCGACGAGGTGGACAGCGGCATCGGCGGCGGCGTGGCGGAGACCGTGGGACATCACCTGCGCGCATTGGGCCGGCATCACCAAGTATTGTGCGTCACCCACCTGCCGCAGGTGGCCTCGCTGGCCCACCACCATCTGCAAGTCACCAAGCGTTCCACGCGCCAGTCCACCCATACCCAGATCCGCGGCCTCAGCGCGGCGGAACGTATCGGCGAGATCGCGCGCATGCTGGGGGGGCTGGAGATCACGCCGCAGACCCTGGCCCATGCCGAGGAGATGATCCAGCGCGCCCAGGGTTAAGAACTGCGGGCAGCGCAAATCGCGGGACGGGACCGGCTCCTGGAAGTCCCGCGCCGTGGACCCCGCCGTGGGACACCCGATCGGGGTGTGACGGCGGGGACCAGCCGGGCGGTCCTCAGTGCTTGCCCGGCGCGAGCGCCACACCGCGCCGTTGCTGGGTAATGTAGGCCTGCAGGGCCACCATGCGCGGGTCGTCCAATGCCAGCGGCTTGCTCTGCAACGGGTTCATGATGCACCAGTTGATCATCTCGCCGAGCACCACCACCCGTCCGAGCTGCTTCTGGAACTTGGGGTAGGTCTCCGGATGGATACCCGCGGCATCCGGGTGACACTGGTCGCAGGACACCGTGTTCTTGCTGTCCAGGCCACCGTGGAACAGCTGCTCACCCTTCTTCACCACGGACATGTACTCACCCTGCCAGCGTACCAGGTCCTGCTGGGTGAACTCGTCACCCCAGGCCACGGTCGCAGCCCCAGCCAGCGCCGCTGCGCTGAGCGCCGCCAGCAGCCGTTTGCCCCGCACTCCCCGTCTCCTGCTGTTCATGGGTCGTTCCTCCTCAATCAATAGTGGGTCTGGGGCGGGATGCGCCGGTCCTCGGCCTGGAACACCGTGTCCACCGGGTGGCCCAGGGCCGCATCGTAGGCCACCACCCGGTTCTGGTTGTCCGGCAGCAGGTAGTGGGCGTCCACATGACCCGTGTGCAGGTTGATGAACTGCCATCCGGTCCCGTCGCGCTCGAAGAACGGGTCGGCGCGGTCCATCGGCACCGTGAGCTTGGGCAGATGGCTGGGCGCCTGCGAGAAGGACTGCGGGTAGGGCCACGGCCAGGCGGTGGCCATGGCGGAATGGAAACTGATGTTGCCGATCTGGTTGTACTGGATCTGGTGGACATGGCCGTAGAGGACCGTGACCTTCTTGAACGGCTTGAGCAGCGCCTGGACCTGTTCCGCGTCATCGGTCCAGAAGTTCCAGCCCTTGTAGATCTTCTGCAGCGGGGAGTGCGAGAACACCACCAGCGGGGTGTCGACGCTGACCTTCTCCAGTTCCTTGCGCAACCACTCGCGCTGCGCATCGCCCACCATGAACGGCGACCCGTGCGGGTTGTCCAGCCGCGCCATCTGGTGCATGCGCTCCGCCGCGCTCGGCCAGCGGTGATAGGTCCATTCGTCGTAGGTCAGGATGCTGTTCAGGACGATGAAATGGACGCCCTTGTGGTCGAAGCTGTAGTGGTCCCGCCCGAGCTTGCTGCGCCAGTACTTGCCCAGGTCCAGGTAATAGTCATGCTCGCCCATGACGTAGCGGGCCTTGCCACGCAGCCCGGAGAGGATCTCCAGGCCATGGTCGATCTCCTCGCGCTTGCCGAGCTGCGCGATGTCGCCGCCGTACATGATGAAGTCCGGCCGCGGGGTCAGCAGATTGGCCTCGGCCACCGCCTGGATCAGGCCCCGGTCCCAGTTGCGCACGAACTCCTTGCCGCGCACGTGAGTAATGTGGCTGTCGGAGATATAGGCGAAGGTGAACCCCTGCTCCTTGCTGTCCTTGCCGTACGCGATCTCCACCAGGCTCATGGGTAGCGCGCCGGCGGCGAGCAACGCGCCGCCACGCTTGAGGAAGTCACGTCGGTTGATGGGTTTCTTCATGGCTGCCCCCTTCAGTGTGCGGCCGGTTTGCGGCTGGCAGCCGGCCCCGGAACCCGCTTGACGTACTGTGGACTGGTGAGCGCCTCGAGGAACGCGACCAGGTCGGCCTTCTGCCGCTTGGAGAGATTCAACGGGCGAATGCCACCGCTCTGGAAGTCGTCCACCGGATCGCTCTCGCGCAAACGCCCGCCGTTGTTGTAGAAGTCCACCACCTCCTTGAGGGTCTTCAGGCTGCCGTCGTGCATATACGGCGCGGTGCGTGCCACGTTGCGCAGGGTCGGGGTCTTGAACGCGCCGATCTGCGTCAGGTTCTCGGTCACCGCGAAGCGCCCCATCTCGGACATGTCCTTGCTGGTGAGCACCGTGACGTCGACGTTCGCGCCGCCGCGCTTCGCGGTGATGAACTGCTCAGCGAGGCGGTTCTCCTTGCCGCGTATGCGCTTGAAGCCGATACCGATGTTGTGGAAGCGGTTGTCGGTGAACAGCGCCTGGGTCTGCTCGATGGTGTGACAGGACACGCAGCGCCCCTGATTGACGAATACCTCGAGGCCGCGAATCTGCGCAGGCGTCATGGCGTGGCGGTCTCCACCGTAGTAGTAGCGGTCGAAGGGACTGTCGCCGGACACCAGGGTGCGCTCGAAGCTCGCGATCGCCTGGGCGACCTCGGTCATGGTGATCTCCTCGCCGCTCTTGCCGAACACGCGCTGGAACGCCGCCGCGTAGGCCGGATCCGTGCGCACGATCTTCAGGATCGGCCGATGGTCCTTCAGCCCCATCTCCACCGGGTTCACGAACGGCTGCTGGGATTGGCCTTCGAGATCCGGTTCGCGCCCGTCCCAGAACAGCGTCTTCATATACGCTGCGTTCACCACCGTCGGTGCGTTGCGGGTGCCCTTGAGCCCGTGGATACCCTGGGAAACCTTCAGTCCGTCGGTAAACACCAGCTCTGCCTTGTGACAGTTGGCACACGCGACCTGCCCAGTGCTGCTGAAGCGCTTATCGTGGAACAGCCGGTCGCCGAGTTTGATCTTCTCCGGCGTCTGGGGGTTGTCTGCCGGTATCGGTACCGGTGGAAGCCCCAAGGGAGCCGCCAGCGCCGCCGGCCCGCAAATTGCCAGCGCGACCGCGCAGGCCGCACCGATATGCCCTGTTCGCTTGGCCATCATGGAAGGTCCTCCCTTGCTCGCACACGGGCCAGTGCCGGCCCGCCCCACGCCCCACCGGCACTCCCGCACCGGTCTTAGAATTAGAATTGGTCTAGCGCCAATAGGCGCCGACGCATCACCCCTTGCAATTGATTGTGTCAATCGGTCGGGCTGGCGCCCGCGCCGGCGCGACACCGGCCGGGGCCCGGGCGGCCACTTGTCGAATCGCGCCGGCGAGGCGCAGCATCTGGCGGCCCAGCTCCACGATTTCGCGCGCCGCGGGCGTATCCCAGATACCGCGGCGCTCCCGGTCGAACAATTCCAGACCGAGATAGGTCTCCATACGCCGCAACTGCAGGCTCAGGGTGGATTGGCTCACGCAACAACGCTCGGCGGCGCGCCCGAAATGCCCGGCATCCGCCAGCGCAATGAGATATTGAATCTGTCTAAGTGTCATGCTGCCGACTCCGCTCCCCGACGAAGTAGCCGCCGCGCAGGTAACCAACGCGAAACAGCGCTCCCTTTGTTTCGCCTTGCACCGCGCCGGATTACACTACCCCCAACCTGTGCCGCTCGCTCAAAGCATGGCACAAACGCGGACCGCTTGGGCGGCCGCCCAAGCGGGTTATCCGTAACCTAAGCCCTACGGCGCGGGCGCGGGAAGCTAAATTTTCCAATCCACCCGATAGGCGTAAACTATACAAGGCTCGGGACCAGGTCGTGGGATCGTGCCAGGAGGCGCATTCGTGACGTTGACCGAACTCCGCTACATCGTGGCCTTGGCCCACGAGCGCCATTTCGGGCGCGCCGCCGAGCGCTGCTTCGTCAGCCAGCCAACCCTCAGCGTGGCGGTGCGCAAGCTAGAGGCCGACCTGGGGGTGTCGATCTTCGAACGGGGTGCCGGCGAAGTGTCTTTGACCCCCATCGGCGAGCGGGTGATAGCCCAGGCTCAGCGCGCCCTGGAAGAGGCCGATGCGGTCAAGCAGGTGGCGCAGACCGGGGGCGATCAACTCGACGGCCAACTGCGCATAGGGGCCATCTACACCGTCGGCCCCTATCTGTTTCCGGCCCTGATCCCGATCCTGCGGCGGCGCACGCCATCCATGCCCCTCATCGTGGAGGAGAACTTCACCGCGATCCTGGTGGAGAAACTCAAGCAGGGACAACTCGACGTGATCGTGATCTCGCTGCCGTTTGCGGCCCCCGGCATCCTGACCCTGCCCCTGTACCGGGAGCCCTTCGTGGTCCTGATGCCGGCATCCCACCCGCTGATCGAACGTTCTTCCATCCGCGCGGCGGACCTGAAGCACGAGACCATGCTACTGCTGGGCGCAGGACACTGCTTCCGGGATCAGGTCATCGAGGCCTGTCCGGCCTGCGCACCCCGCGGAGATGGCGGCGAGGCCCGCGCGGTGGAGGGCAGTTCCCTGGAGACCATCCGGCACATGGTGGTATCCGGAATCGGCATCACCGTGCTGCCGTGCTCCGCCGCCGGTGCCGACCGCTACGCACGCCGCCTGCTGGCGATACGGCGCTTCGCGGGCAAAACGCCAAGCCGCGACGTGGCCCTGGCGTGGCGCACCACATTCCCGCGTCCGAAGGTCATCGACGCGCTGCGCGGGGCGATCGCCGCCTGCCAACTCAGCTGCACCAGCCCGATCGCCGATCCCCAGCGCAGGGGAAGCGCCAAGGCCGACGCGCGGCCTGGAAAGAAGGCCCGAGCACGCTGATCAAAGCCGGCGCCGCGCCGGCGCCGCGCCCGCGTCGCACGCAGGCCGTGGGCAGGGCGACGGGTCAGAGGTCCGCAACGATACGCGCTAGGAGCGGCGGGTCCGCAGCGCGGCTTACCCGTGGTTCAGCCGGCATCCTGGCAGCGCCGGCAGATGCCATAGATATAGAGGCAATGATCGGTCATGTCGTAGCCCTGCTTCTCGGCGATCGTCCGCTGGCGGGACTCGATGACCTCATCCACGAACTCGTCCACGCGCCCGCAACGTACGCACAGGATGTGGTCGTGGTGGGCTCCCTGGTTGAGTTCGAATACTGAGTGCCCGCCTTCGAAGTGATGGCGCGACACCAGGCCCGCAGTCTCGAACTGGGTCAGCACCCGGTACACCGTGGCCAACCCGATCTCGTCCCCATCCTCCAGGAGCAGTTTGTATACATCCTCCGCCGTGACGTGGCGAGCCTCGCCGCGCTCCAGGATCTCCAGGATCTTGACCCGGGGAAGGGTCACCTTGAGCCCGGCCTTCTTGATGTCCTGGGATTCCATGATCCGTACCACCCTGTCCTGCCTGCTATCGTGAAAAGCCGGGCCGGTTCCGCTATGATCGGGCGCCAGATCCAGCAGCAATGGCCATCAGATGCAAAAGCTTCTCATTTCTATCCTACTCTGCGCAAGCCTCGCGCTGACGGCCTGCTCCATCGACCGCATCCCGTGGGTCCATAGGATCGACATCCCCCAGGGCAATATCGTCACCCAGCGCATGGTCAACCAGCTGAAACCGGGGATGACGCACGCCCAGGTGCGGTTCATCCTCGGCACTTCCCTGACACTGGACCCGTTCCAGGCGGACCGCTGGGATTACGTCTACATGAACAAACACCCGAACGGGAAAATGGACGAATCCCGGGTAACCGTGTTTTTCCATAACGGACTGCTGGCCAAGGTCGAAGGAAATCTGCGGCCCCAACCCCATGCGGCGCCGGCCCCGCGGCGCGAGGTCATGGTGGAGGTACCCCCCAAGACCGTGGTTCACAGGGGGCTCCTGGTGAAATTCTGGTTGTGGATACGCCAGAAGGGGTAAGTCCTCGGAGCCCGCCGAACGGCGCACTCGACAGAGAGAAACCGGGAAATCCAGGACGGTCCCAATCGTTGGAGGCGGATCGCACACGTCATCCGACGCACTCGCTGGAACCTCGCGGGCCAATCTAACGCCGCCGCGCTCACCACCCGAGCACCGGGATATTCATGAATGGTTGCGCCGGATGGCGCGGTTCGCAGCCGGGATCGCGCCGCCTGGAAGCGAACCCCATTGCCGTGGTTCTGGCGTTAGTCACGGACCGCGAACCGGTACGATACCCCGCCGTGCCGGGACACACGAACCGCGTCTTTCCACTCGCCTGGGCTACCCCGGACGGACCGCGTGAGCCCCGTTCACTACGGGCACGGCCCGCGCACACGGCACGCGGCCCTCATTCGGCGTCCTGCCCCTCGGCCCCGCGCTTGCCCTGCGCGGCCCGCCGCCGCCGCGCCTCTTTGGGATCCACCACCAGCGGGCGATAGATCTCCACCCGGTCCCCATCGCGAAGCACCGCGTCCAAGGTCCGGCGGCGGCCGAACACCCCCACCGGATTTACTTTCAGGTCGATCTCGGGAAACTGTGTGAGTACCCCACAACGGCGGATCGCCTGCTCCAGGGTAGCACCCGGCGGGAGCTGCAAGACCATCAACACCTGCCGGTCGGGCCGGGCATAGGTCACCTCCACCCGCAGCGCCTCAGCGTTTCCCATACACCTCCACCGCGCGTCGCGTAAAAGCATCCACAAGGCTGTTGGTGATCTGGCTGAACACCGGGCCAATGGCCATGCTCAGGATGCGGTTGGCAAACTCGAACTGCATATCCAAGGAGACCTTGCTCGCCTGCTCCCCCAACGGATGGAAGCGCCAGAACCCATCCAGACGCCGGAACGGACCCTCCACCAGCCGGATCTCGATCATCTTGTCGCGCTGCAGCCGGTTGCAGGTGGTGAAGGACTTCTGGATGCCGTGCCAAGCCAACTCCAGAGTGGCCCGTACCTCGTCGTTCTTCTCATATAAGACCCGGGCCGAGCGGCACCAGGGAAGAAATTCCGGATAGGCCTCGAACCCGTTGACCAAAGCGAACATTTCTGCGGTGGAATAAGGTACCACCGCGCTCCTGCTGATACTCGTCACCGTCTTT
Organism: Chromatiales bacterium 21-64-14; assembly: GCA_002255365.1. Lineage (NCBI taxonomy): Bacteria > Pseudomonadati > Pseudomonadota > Gammaproteobacteria > Chromatiales > Chromatiales bacterium 21-64-14. The sequence continues at coordinate 39,065 of NCBI01000017.1, read as the reverse complement.
CCACCTCGAGTCTGAATCCGTGCCGTGCCCGAACCGATCCCCGGCGCGGCCTTCACCCTGAACCGGGAGACCAAGCCGATGACGCTCGGCGCCTCATACCGTACCAGCAGACGCCGTGCACGGAAACCGGGGCGTGGACTCGCGCCCCGGGCGAGCACGCCATGGTGGACTGTCCGCCCATGACCCGCACCGCGAACCGACTGAGATACAAGCGGTCCGGTGGCAGCATAACGTCCGATCTGACGAAATCAATTCCCCGTTGCGCTTCCCGGTCCGAATCCGGATCCCGGCCATTTTGGGCGAATTGCCCGGCAGGCTCAACCGAAGGCCGCCGGGGCCGGCGGGCCAGCGCGCCGCTCCTGGTATACTGGCGCAATGGCCAAGAACAAGGACAATAAGGGGACCTCCGGAGACGGCAACCGGACCATCGCCCTCAACAAGAAAGCGCGCCACGACTACAGCCTCGAGGAACGCTTCGAGGCGGGCTTGGTATTGCAGGGCTGGGAGGTGAAAAGCATGCGCGCCGGCCGGGTACAGCTCAAGGAGAGCTACGTCCTAGTCAAGGACGAGGAAGCGTGGCTGTTTGGGGCCCATATTTCACCCCTGACCAGCGCCTCCACCCATGTGCAGCCCGACCCCACCCGCACCCGCAAGCTGCTGCTCCACGCGCGCGAACTCAGCAAGCTGATCGGCGCCGTGGAACGCCGCGGCTACACCCTGATCCCGCTGGCCCTGTACTGGAAACGGGGCCGCGCCAAGCTCGAGGTCGCCCTGGCCAAGGGCAAGAAGGCCCACGACAAGCGCGCCACCGAGAAGGAGCGCGACTGGGATCGGGAGAAACAGCGCATCATGCGCCACGGCTGAAGGCAATCGGCGCGGGCGCACCCATCCTATTGAAGAACCCGCGGCCCCAGCCGCCAATCTCCCGTGGAGCGGGCGATTCCGCTGCGCTATACTATGGCAGTTCTGGGGGCGACCTGGATTCGACGTGGGTTGCGAAACCGGAGGTGCATGCCGAGGATGCAGGTTCCCTCGTAAATCCATCTGCAAACGATAGTTGCCAACGACGACAACTACGCACTCGCCGCTTAATACCCGGTAGGGTGCCGTCGGACTGGAGCCGTGCCTGTGCGTCCAGATCTCCGGCGTCATCTCTCATAGGATCGCGGTGACGCTCTCCCGGGGCGAATCCGCTAAATCCACACTGGGATCGCCGTCGACATGCCCTGCCCGTCGGGTGGCTGGCGGTTAAATCCAAAGACTGGGATAAGCATGTAGAGCCAAAGGCGGAGAACTTACGGACGCGGGTTCGATTCCCGCCGCCTCCACCACTACCGGCCCTGACGCCTCGTCAGGGCCGTTTTTTTTCGGGACGGCCACGGATGGCCACCTACCGGGGCGAAAAGGGCGCGCGGCGCTCCGTTCGGCACACCACACCCCACCCTTGCATCACAGTAATCCACGGGTAAGAATACGGGCAACTGGAGAGCCGACAGTACGCGCAGCGCTCAAGGTCGCGCCGTATCTGTTCGCCCGCCCGGGGGAACTCAGGATGATGCGCTGGGCCGATGTGGACCTGGACGGCGGGAAGTGGCGTTACACCGCCAGCAAGACCCGCACCGAGCACCTGGTGCCGCTCGCCCCGCAGGTGGTGAAGATCCTCGGGGATCTGCGCCCGCTCACCGCGCACCAAACATGGGTGTTCCTCGGTCAGTGGATGAAAGTTTATTTCAAGTACTCTGATACTCTGACCCCTTGATTCCCATCTCAGCGTTCATCGATAACGCCTTCCGTGACGGCGCCTTCCCGACCGCCGGCACCGCCATCACGAAGGTATCGCCGCCTGTTTCACGATTCTCGAAGGACAACGGCCACGGGCGAAAGAAGCAGACGCTGCTGGACAAGCTGGCCGCCTTCTTTGAGCGGTATTTCGGGCTGATGAGTTAATTGCGTATGGGCCTCGGCTCAGCGATGCGCAACGAAAGGGAGGGCGCTTAATGCGTTTCAGCCCGACATGGTACCTCTTGGAACAGGAGGGGCTGCTGGCGCAGGCCTGCCTCTGCAATGGCCTGACGGCCCTGCGTTGCGCCAATTTAGGCGACAAGAAAGGTCTTTTCTATTCGGCTTTTTTCGAACTATCGATTGGTTTTGAGCGGGTGTTGAAGCTGGTCTTGATCCTCGACCATATGGCGCACAATCAGCTGGTTCCTCCCGACAGCAAAACCGTCGAGGAGTACGGGCACAAGCTTCGCGCCATCTTCGACGCCGCAAAGGCCGTCTGCGCCGCGCGCGGCGTAACCGCACTGGATGGATTTCAATCCGATTCATTGCCGATCGTGATCCTGGGTTTCCTTGACGATTTCGCTCACCCCGGTGGGCGCTATTCCAACATCAACAAGCTTACCGGCCACAGGCATCAGGCGATGGTCGACCCCATCGCCCGGTGGGGCGAGATTGCGAGCCAGATCATGCGCACCCAGGCTACGCCCCGGGAGCGCGAACGTGCGCAGATGAACGGTCGCGTCACGAGCATTGCGTTTGGCGATGCTGCAGTCAGTCTGATGAGTGATCTCAACCAGCAACGGATGGATGTAGCACCGCTGCATGTCCGAGCCTCGGAACTGGATACCGCCGCCAAGTACGCCATCTACGCACTGGTCACCCTGATCGCCGCGTTGCGCGATGTCATCGCCTCGCTTTGTGACAGCGCGCGGGCGGTCAATCACGCCGCTCAATCCGGTGCGGCCGAGGTGCCAACCATGAAAGAGTTCCTCCAGTTCGCCTGGCCAGACAAACAGTACGTGATGCGGAAGCGGCAGTAGCCATGATCGCCGGCACCAATAAACCCATCCGCATCAGCAGCGCGGAACTCCTGACCTTCATCTGTCCCAGCGGCGTGCAGGGCATCGAGACACGCGACGACGATATCGCCCGGAGCAGCAAAGAGTGGGAGTGGAAATGAGCAAGAGAAAGCCACCGCAAATCCCGGAGAAAAAAGAGGTGTCCCTGGTCCGCTCCTCGGCAGCCGAGTACCTGACCTTTGTGGCTGCCACCGGTGGCGGTGGCGTTGAGGCCGCCTATGCCGACGAGAGCATCTGGCTGACCCAGAAGATGATGGGGGTGCTCTACGACGTGAACGTGCGCACAGTGAATGAGCACCTGAAAAAGATCTTTGTCGACAGCGAGCTGCAGGAAGATTCAGTTATCCGGAAATTCCGGATAACTGCCTCCGACGGCAAGAACTACAACACCCTGCACTACAAGCTCCCCGCCATCATCGCCGTGGGCTACAAGGTCAACTCCGAGCGCGCGGTGCAGTTCCGCAAGTGGGCCACGGGCGTCATCGAGCAGTTCACCATCAAGGCCTACGTGATGGACGATGAGCGCATCAAGGCGGGCGGCTCCATCCTCACCGAGCAGTATTTCGAAGAGCAGTTGCAGCGCATCCGCGAGATCCGCCTCTCGGAGCGCAAGTTCTACCAAAAGATCACCGACATCTACGCCACGGCGGTCGACTACGACGTGACGGCGCAGGCCACCAAGCGCTTTTTCGCCACCGTGCAAAACAAGCTGCATTGGGCCATTCACGGCCAGACCGCGGCCGAGGCCATCTACCAGCGTGCAGATGCCGGCAAAGACCACATGGGGTTGACCACCTGGAAGGATGCGCCCAGCGGCAAGATCCAGAAATTCGATGTGGTGGTGGCCAAGAACTACCTCACCGAGCACGAAATGGCGCAACTCTCCCGCCTGGTGAACGCCTATCTGGACGTGGCCGAGGACATGGCACAGCGCAAGATCCCGATGACCATGCAGGATTGGGAATCCCGTCTGAACCGTTTCATTGAGGCCACCGACCGGGAAGTGTTGCAGGACGCCGGCAAGGTCACGGCGGAAATCGCCAAGGCCCACGCCGAAAGCGAATTCGAAATATATCGCATCGTGCAGGACCGGCTGTTCGAGAGCGACTTTGACCAGCTTATCAAGCAAATCGACGCGGCCAGCCAACCAGACAACGATAAGAAATAGGTCCGATGGCCATGAAGAAGCGCGCGCCCGGTTGGAGCGACGTCAAAACCAAGCTGGGCGACTTCGATCGTGCTGGCCTGATCGGTCTGGTGCAGGACCTGTACGCAGCCAGCAAGGACACAAGCCCTTCTTCACGCGCGCTTCGAGCTGGGCGACGACGTGCTGAAGCCGTACAAGGCCACGATAGATCGCTGGCTCTGGCCGGATGTGTTCAAGAACCAGGACACCTCGGTGGCCAAGGCCAAGAAGGCCATTGGCCAGCCGGAAGGGTTGGCTGAACTCATGGTGTTCTACTGCGAGTGCGCAGCCGGCTTCAGCAATGATGTCGGCTTGCAGGACGAGGGTTACTTTGCTGCGCTGGTCCAGATGTTCAGGAAGGCCATGAAGACCATCGATGCGCTGCCTGAAGATTGCAAACCCGCATTGATGGCGCGCCTGGATTCCGTGCGCCACATCAGCCACAACTTCGGCTATGGCGTCGGCGACGACATGAACGATCTCCTTGCAGAGTTCGAATTTGATGACAGATCGCGATGAACTGACTGCACTGCGAGCCGAGAACACGCGCTTGATCGCGTTGCTCGAATCGCACGGAATGGAGTGGCGTCCGTCGTCAAAGGCGGCGACTCCGCAACCGGAGCCGTCCCGGCTGTCCACCGAAGAAAAGGTTGCACTGTTTCGCCGACTGTTCCGTGGTCGCACCGACGTCTACCCCGTCCGTTGGGAAAGCAAGACCACCGGCAAATCGGGCTACGCGCCGGCCTGCGCGAATGAGTGGCGCGCTGGCTTGTGCGAGAAGCCGCGCATCAAGTGCGGTGATTGCAGCAATCGCCTTCTGACCCCGCTGTCGGACGCGGTGATCTACAACCATCTGGCCGGTGAGCATACGGTCGGCGTCTATCCGCTGATGGAGGACGACAGCTGCTACTTCCTGGCCGTCGATTTCGACGAGGCCGAATGGCGAGAAGATGCGCGAGCGTTCATGCAGTCCTGCGATGAGCTCGGTGTACCGACCGCGCTGGAAATTTCTCGCTCCGGGAAAGGCGCACACGCTTGGGTGTTCTTCGCCGGCCGTGTCTCGGCCAGTGATGCGCGGCGGCTAGGCACGGCCATCATCAGCCATACCTGCACACGCACGCGGCAGCTCCAACTCGCCTCCTACGACCGGTTGTTCCCCAACCAGGACACGATGCCCAAGGGCGGCTTCGGCAACCTGATTGCCTTACCGCTGCAAAAGGCGTCGAGGGAGATGGGTTTCAGCGTATTCGTCGATGCTGATCTGTGCCCATATGCGGATCAATGGGCCTTCCTGGCTTCCATCCAGTCGATGTCAGCAGTCGATATCGGACCGACCATCCTGCGGGCCACCGGTGGCGTCCATCCATTGGACGTTACCTTTATCGACGACGAAGACTTGGCGACGCCTTGGAAGTGCGAGAGCACTTCGCCCCGGAAGTTGGCCGGAAGAATGCCAAGTTCGCTGACCGTGACGCTGGCCAACCTGATCTACTTCGGAAAAGCCCAGTTGCCGCAGGCGCTGGCCAACCGCCTGATCCGCCTGGCGGCCTTCCAGAATCCCGAGTTCTACAAGGCCCAGGCGATGCGGATGTCGGTGTGGGACAAACCGCGCGTCATCGGCTGCGCTGAGAACTACCCTCAGCACATCGCACTGCCTCGCGGCTGCCTGGACGCTGCCCTGTCATTGCTCCGTGACAACGACATCGCCTGTGATCTGAAGGACGAGCGTTTCGCCGGTGCACCTCTGGACGTCGCCTTCGTCGGCACCCTCCGCATTGACCAGGAGACGGCAGTCGCGGCGATGCTGCAACACGATGCCGGCGTGCTCTGCGCGCCGACCGCATTCGGCAAGACGGTGACGGCCGCTGCAATGATTGCGCGGCGGGGAGTGAACACTTTGGTTCTTGTGCATCGCACCGAACTACTCAAGCAATGGCAGGAACGCCTGCAGGCCTTTCTTGGCGTCGGCAAGGGGGTTGTCGGCACCATCGGCGGCGGCAAGGCCAGGCCTACCGGCAGGATCGATATCGCGGTGATGCAGTCCTTGTCCCGCCAGGGCGAGGTGAACCCGCTGGTTGAGGACTACGGGCAGGTGATCGTCGACGAGTGCCATCACGTTGGTGCCGTGTCCTTCGACGCCATCCTGAAGAGAACCAGGGCGAAATACGTGCTCGGCCTGACGGCGACGCCGATCCGTCGCGACGGTCAGCAGCCGATTATCTTCATGCAGTGCGGGCCGATCCGCCACACGGCGGCCACACCCGCCGGTGCTCCCCGGGATTTGGAGGTCGTGCCACGGTCACGCTTCGCACGGATCGATCTGCCATCCGAAGCCGGAATTCAGGATGTGTTCCGTCACCTGGCCAACGATCAGGACCGTACCAGCGCGATCGCAGCAGAAATTCAGGGCGCTTTCGCACAGGGCCGCAAGGTTCTGGTGCTGACCGAGCGGACCGAGCATCTCGACGCCATTCGCGCTGCGCTGAATGGGCATGAGCCGGGCCCGTTGGTGTTACACGGCCGAATGTCGAAGAAGCAGCGAGGCGCCCTCATTGCTCAGCTGGACGCCTTACCGCCCGAAGCGCCGCGCATCCTTCTGGCGACTGGAAAGCTGGTCGGTGAGGGTTTCGACCATCCCCCTCTCGATACCCTGGTACTGGCGATGCCGGTTTCCTGGAAGGGAACGCTGCAGCAGTACGCCGGCCGCCTGCACCGGGAGCACGCATCCAAGACCGGGGTTCGGATCATCGATTTCGTCGACACCGGCCACCCGGCATTGCTCCGAATGTGGGACAAGCGCCAGCGCGGGTACCGGGCAATGGGCTACCGGATCGCTGCGGAAGCGGGCGGTTCATGAACCGGTCTTTGCGACATTCCGCAGGCGCTTGCACCGGTCCGAAACGACTGACCGAGGACCCAGTTCTGCGGTCAACCATCCGCCGCCAATATAGAAACCCCAACCGTTCTCGGTTGGGGTTTTTTCTTGCCTGATCGCGCCGGTTCCCGCGTGTTGTTGAGGGCGCGAAAAGGGGAAAAGGGGACGGAGGGAATAATTATTAACCAGCCCGGGGCTGCTTCCTCGGCCGTCCCCGGCGCATCTGCCCGGCCGTGATTCCGTACCGATGCGCAATCCGCAGCTGAAACCGATCGTCTCCGACCGGTTGGCAGTAATGTGCGGCCTTGCGGATCAGGTCCAGGTCCGCTTGCCTCAGCGGGCGCTCAAACAGGGCCCGATACGCATGGCGCCTCAGGTCTGCGGTCCCACCCAGCCGTCCGTACACCTCGTGCGGCTCCAGCCAATCTCCCTCGCCCCAGGCATTGAATCCATAGCTCGACCACCGATATTCGCCGGGGCGGCGGACCATACCGGCGCGCACAGGATTCAGTTCGATGTACCGGTAGCAACAGAGCAGATAGCGTTCCGAGTCGACCAGGCTCGAGCGATGGCGCCCCTCCCACAGCGTCCCCGTACGCCGGTAACGGAGATTGACGTAACGCGCATAACAGCTGCCCACGACCTTCATGGCACGCGAGACCGCGTCCTCCACCGTCGGCGTGACGAGAAAATGCACGTGGTTGGTCATCAGACAGTAGGCGTGGACCGCCACACCGTAACGCCTCGCCATCCGCCGCCACAGATCGAGGTAGGCCCGATAGTCGTCCGGCCCCTGGAAACACGCCCCCCGATTATTGCCGCGCTGGACAACGTGATAGGGCAGCCCGGCGATGTACATCCGCACACGCCTCGGCATGGCAATCCTTTGCTCCGCCGGATCAAAACGCCATCTTCACAATTCGAAGCACTGCCGGTCAAGCCCGGCCAACGGCGTCATTGAGCACTAAATATTCCCTCCGTCCCCATTTTGCGATAGCGGGTCGTACTGCCCGGAATTGAAATGGTCCACCAGAAATTTCTGCATCTGTGCCAATGCCTGGTCCTGCGCGGCCAGATGGTCCAGGACCGCCCGAATCTCCTCCTCGGATTTTATGTTGACCTGATAGTCGTTCTGCGCCTCTACGCGATCCCGTTGCGCCTGGCGATTCTGGCTCATCATGATGATCGGGGCGGCATACGCGGCCTGCATTGAAAGCACGAGATTCATCAGGATGAACGGGTACGGATCCCAGTGGTTCAGGTATGCCGTAACATTCAAAATGATCCATGCCGTCAACAGGACCGATTGCACGATGATGAAATTCCAGGAGCCCATCACCGCGGCTACGCGATCAGCGGTGCGTTGGCCAAAGGTCGAACGTTGCTCGAGCACCTCGTTGACGTTGCGAACTTTCGAGTGCTTGTGTTGATATGGGTTCGGGAATCGTACAAATCGCATGAGAAAACCCTCGCCTCGCTGTTACTCGTGGGTGGAATAAAACCAGTCCGGACCAATTCCAAAGACGTCAGTCTAGCCCGAATGGCATTTACTCGGTGGCCGAAGCGTGGAAAAAACGGTCACGGAACTCGTGGAAAAAGCCGTGCCCATCCGCGCGTTCCGTGGCGTCCATACCCGATCTCAACCCCGTTTTGGACGGTTTCAAGGTCTGGCTCTTGGGTAGCCTGGATACCGGCCGCAGGCCAGAATTCGCGGATTGCGCCGCGCTGGAAGCCCAGTCCCTGGATTCCGCTGCGTTCGATACCGGCTACGGCGAACGGCACAATGGCCATGGGGAAGCCATGGACCAAGCCCGAAACAGCGTGTCCTCGCGTCCCACGCCGAGCGCTGGAAGAGGTCCGCGATCTCACATATATCGATCAGTGCTGGTTGAGATCCGCAGGCGCCACGGCATGGATCGTCGGCCCACCCAACGCCAGATGCACCGCACGGGCGTGGTCGACCGCGCGACTCGGACATAAACCCAGCTACCGTCAACATCCTCACCTCCGCCAGGCGCAGCCGTTGTGGCGCGCACTGGCCGGCGGATGACACACCCAGCATTATTGCACTGCACACACGGGCCACCAGTGCTATCCTTGAAATTCGCGCCGGACAGGACGGTAGCTCGCCACCATAAAGTCCATGGCCATGCAGCAGCCGTCCACACCGCTGTTTGTCTTGATCGATGCGGGAACTGTTTGAGGGGATTTCGCAGACTCAGAATAATCTCCGCCGGTTTCCCACCGCCGCCCAGTAAAATCCACACCGTTTCGCGAGTGCCGTCGCAGGAGAACCACAATATGCCCGATCAGGAAGCCGCCACCGACGGACTTGCCGTCCATCACGACCGTATCGCCTTACTCCGCGAGACGCTGCGCGCACCCGGCCGCTACATGGAGCCGTGGTACCTCGCGTATCTGTTGCTCGGCGCGGTCACTGCGGGACTCGTACCCATATTGTTACCACTGATGATTGTGGCGGTCTCTCACAAACTCAGCACGGTCGCCTATGTAATGGGTGTTTTCAATCTCGGGCTGCTGACTTCCCCGGCGTGGGGCCTGTTGGCCGAGCGGGGTCGACTCTACCGGGGGGTTTTCTTCGGAGGCTTCGTCGCAGTGCTGTCCGGCCTCATCGTCATGCCGTTGGTCGCCAGCGCGGGGCCGTGGATGGTGCTGGCATTTGTAATCGGCGCTGGAACAGCGGCCGCGGCGACCGTGGCGAGTCTATTCGTGCTCGATTTCGCGCCACGCACTGAGTGGGAACCGCGCATCGGCTGGCTGCAAAGCTTTAACGGCGCCGGTCAGGTGGTTGGATTGTTGCTCGCCGGCGTATTCTCCCATGGGCACTACGCGGCGGGGCTGTGGGTAGCAGCGCTGCTGCTCGCCCCGGCCCTGTATCTCGGCGGGCGCGGGCTGCCGATAGCCCGGGAACGGCGTGCCGGGCGGGAACGCGATCCGCACCTGCACCTAAACGTACGAGCGCTCGCTGGCGTGCCGCGCGCGAATCTCCCAGGCGGCGGGTTGTTGCACCATTCCCATCACATCAACCTCGCCGCGCTACGATCGATCCGGGGTCTGCTCGGAACGCCCTTCGGGCGCTTTCTCGGATCTTGGTTTGCCCTGTCTATGGGCGTGGCCGGATTTTTCACCTATTTCCCGCTCCTGATGCGCAGCAGCTACGGAGTAGCTCCGTCCTGGACTTCGCTGACCTATGCGCTCGCCGCCGGGGTGGGCATCGCGCTGTTCATACTCTCGAGCCGCTGGGCCGCGCGTTCCGGCGCGGCGCATGTCTACCTCGCAGGGGTGGCGCTGCGGCTGGCGGGTTTTGGGTTATTGCTGGCGCTGTTCTTGGTACCGGCCGGCGCGAAGGCGGGGCTCAGTCTCGCCGGGTTCGCGGCGATCATGCTCGCCTGGCCGATCCTGAGCGTTTCCGGAACTGATCTGGCCGCACGGCTCGCGCCGATGGGGGAAGGCGCGGCCATGGGCCTATTCAACGCAAGCCAAGCCCTGGCAACCGTCCTCGGCACATTTGCCGCCGGCCCGCTGGTCCACGTGTTCGGCTATGGCGTCATACCGGTACTGGCACTCGCCGGGTTGCTCGCCGCGGGGGCGCTCGCCCGTGGCCTCGGCGATGCGGGCACTGTTCCGGACGACCCGCACGGCACAAGAACCGGCCAATGATTTCGCGAAACTTGTTTTACGGGTTCGTGCTTACGGACCGCAGGCTGTTAGCACGCACGGCGCGGTACGGGCTTGGTTTATGGCCGTTTCTTCTGATCGCAGGGTTGCGATACGCCGCGACGGCACCGCCACGCGGCCGGCAATACACGGGCGCGCGCCTCGCCGTTGTTCTCTGCATCTCCCTGGCCTGGAGCCCGGTGAGCACTGCCGCTCCGCACCCTGGCCTGCCCAACCCGCACATCACCCCTGGGACCCTCAACCGGGCGGTGACCCAAGTCAATCTCCATCACACCATCTGTGTGCCCGGCTACACCCGCACCATCCGTCCACCAGAACGCTATACGGAGGCGCTGAAGCGGCGCCAGTTGCGTGCCTATGGCTATCGCGATCAACACCTGCGGGACTATGAAGAGGACCACCTCGTGCCGTTGGAGTTGGGCGGCGCCCCTCGTGACCCGCGGAATCTATGGCCGGAACCCCGCTACGGACATTGGAACGCCCATCGCAAAGACCGCTTGGAGACCGCGCTGCACCGGCGCGTATGTCGCGGGGATGTCGCCCTGCGTACCGTCCAGTCCGCGTTCGAGCACGACTGGACCCGGGCATACCAGCGCTATCTCGGCACCCGGCGTCGCCAGCCCTAGCACACCATCCCTTATCCGGTCACCCCCAAGATGTCACCGCTTGCCCATCGCATAGTCATCACCTCCCCTATCCACGCGTAGTTTGACTTGCGTCAAGGACGGATGTCATCGAATATCCTACGATACGCACATGTCCTCACTGGTAGGTGAACTGGAGGGATCGACCGTGGATATGACCCCAAAATACGTCGTGGCAAATCCCCGCAACCTGGCGCTCGGATGGGCCGTCATCGCGCTCCTGTTGGTCGCTCCGCTCTTGCGCGCCGCGCCTGGCGCCCAGCAGCAACCCGGGGCGGTCACCTACCGTCCCGACCTCAGTTACACGTTGAAAACCCATATCGGCAAGGAAGGCATGGTCTACGTGGGGGTTGGGGGGGGTATCGACGGCGTGGTCAATCCGACGCTGAGGGTGCCGGTAAACGCCATAGTTCAGATCACGCTGGTCAATGCCGACGGCGCCGAACACGATCTGTCGGTACCGAAATTCAAGGCGCTGTCCGACCACGTCATGGGACTCGGGGCGAGTTCCTCCATCGTGTTCAAGGCCGATGCCGAAGGAACCTTTCCCTACTTCTGTACCCTGCCCGGTCACCGCCAGGCCGGCATGGAAGGCAAGCTCGTGGTCGGCCAGGAAAGGGCCGCGGCCGCCACACCGAAGCTGCCGGATGTTTCCCGCGATCCGGCCGACTTGCCTACGCCGATCGGAAAGCGTGGCGCCAAGCATGTACGGGTCAACCTGGATACACGGGAAATCGACTCCCAGCTTGCCGACGGCACGACCTACACCTACTGGACCTTCGATGGAAAAGTCCCCGGTCCCATGCTCCGGGTACGCGTCGGCGATACGGTTGAACTCCATCTGAAGAATGCCAAAGACAGTCGTATGATCCACTCCATCGACCTGCACGCGGTCACCGGACCCGGTGGCGGAGCGGCCGTCATGCAGGTTCCCCCGGGGCAGGAGCGCAGTTTCACCTTCAAGGCGTTGAAGCCGGGCGTATACGTTTACCACTGCGCGACCCCGATGGTGGCGGAACACATCGCCAACGGGATGTTCGGCCTAATCGTCGTCGAACCGGCCGGTGGCCTTCCTAAGGTAAGCCGGGAGTTCTACGTCATGCAGAGCGAACTGTACACCACGCGCCCGTTCGGATTCCATGGTCACCAGGAATTCGATGTGGCGCGGCTCCTGGCCGAACAACCCACGTATTTCGTCTTCAACGGCACCGTGGGAGCACTGACCAAGGATCACCCGATGCACGCCAAGGTGGGAGACACCGTGCGGATCTTCTTCGGGGTCGGCGGCCCCAACTTCACCTCGTCGTTCCACATGATCGGTGAGATCTTCGATAACGTCTACGAGTGGGGTTCGCTCCAAACGCCGCCGGACCACGGGGTGCAAACCGTCTCCGTTCCGCCCGGTGGGGCCACCATGGCCGATTTCCACCTCGAGGTCCCAGGGAAATACATCCTGGTGGATCACGCATTGTCACGCATGGAACTCGGACTGGCCGGTTACCTGCTCGTCACCGGCCCCGAAGACCCGCGCATCTACAGGGCGAACCCATAAGGCGCCGGAGCGGCCACGGCACGATCGGCTCACCGCTCGTAGGGCCAGTTCCAGTCGCTGAATTCCGGCTGATCATATCCCTCATGTGACGCGAACAGTAGGTTGGCGATAATCTGGTTCTTCATCTGCTCCTTGACGTGTGCCCCTGCGACTTGGAGCTGTGGGACACGGTTAATTACATCGATCACCAGATTGAACCGATCGATCTGGTTACGGATGGCCAGCTCCATAGGAGTATTGATGTTGCCGCATTCCTTATAGCCGCGTACGTGCAGGTTCCGAGAGTTGGTGCGCCGGTAGGCCAGCTTGTGGATTAGATAAGGATAACCGTGAAAATTGAACACCACCGGCTTATCACGCGTAAACAGGCCGTCAAAATCCCGATCTGATAGTCCGTGCTCGTGTTCCTTTTCCGGCAGCAGGCGGAACAGATCCACGACGTTGATGAAGCGCACCCTAAGAGCCGGGAAATGCGCGCGCAACAGGGCAGTGGCCGCCAGAGACTCCGTCGTAGATACATCCCCGGCGCAGGCCATGACCACGTCCGGTTCCGCTCCGCCGTCGCTGCTCGCCCAGTCCCATATGCCCACGCCCTTGGTGCAGTGTGTGATTGCCTCATCGATTGACAGGTATTGCAGATGGAACTGCTTATCCGAGACAATAACATTGACGTAATTGGTGCTGCGCAAACAATGATCCGAAACCGATAGTAGGCAGTTGGCATCGGGAGGAAGATAAATGCGCGTCACACGCGGGCTCTTGTTCGTCACGACGTCCAGGAAGCCCGGATCTTGGTGCGAAAATCCGTTGTGGTCCTGGCGCCAGACCGTCGAGGTAACCAGCAGATTCAGGGAGGAGATGCGCGCTCTCCACGGCACATCGAGGCACTTTTGGAGCCACTTTGCGTGCTGATTGAACATTGAATCGATCACATGGATAAACGCCTCATAGGAGGAGAGTAGCCCGTGGCGGCCCGTGAGGAGATAGCCCTCCAGCCAGCCCTCCAGCGTATGTTCGCTAAGCATTTCCATGACCCGCCCATTCGCCGACAGGTGCCCACCATCAGCGTCCTCCGGCAGGATCCCCGCCATCCAGGTCTTTCCCGTGACCTCATAGATGTCATCAAGCCGGTTGGACGCCGTCTCATCCGGCCCGAACACGCGAAACGTGTTCATGTTCTGCCTCATCGTGTCGCGCAGAAAACGACCGAGAACACGTGTGTTCTCTATTCGAATCCTTCCCGGCTGTGTCACCTCAACGGCGTAGTTACGAAAATCCGGAAGTCGCAGTGCCTTGCGCACGAGACCGCCGTTGGTCACCGGATTGGCGCTCATGCGTCGCATGCCCGTGGGCGCCAGCTCCCTGAGTTCCGGAATGAGCCGGCCATTCGAATCGAAAAGGCGTTCGGGTTCATAACCACGCAGCCAGCGCTCAAGCAACGCGAGATGCAGCGGGTTGTCGTGGACGGCGAACGGCACTTGGTGCGCCCGCCAGGAACCCTCCAACTTATGTCCGTCTATTTTTTGCGGGCAAGTCCAGCCCTTGGGAGTACGTAATACAATCATCGGCCACTGCGGCAGCCCCTGCAGACCCGGGCCACGCGCTTGCGCTTGAATGGCATGGATCTCGCCGAGCACGTCTTCCAAGGTCCGTGCTAAGAGCTGATGCACGGTGTCGGGATCGTCGCCATCCACGAAGTACGGATGGTAACCGTATCCACTGAACAGGCTCTCGAGTTGGTCACGGCCGATACGCGCAAAGATACTGGGATTGGCGATCTTATACCCATTGAGATTGAGGATCGGCAGCACGGCACCGTCGCACGCCGGATTGAGAAATTTGTTGGAGTGCCATGAGGTGGCCAGGGGCCCGGTCTCGGCCTCCCCGTCCCCAACCACCACGGCCACGACCAGGTCGGGACAGTCGAATGCGGCGCCGAAGGCGTGCGATAGACTGTAGCCAAGCTCCCCACCCTCATGGATAGATCCGGGGGTCTCTGGGGTGCAGTGACTACCAATTCCGCCCGGAAAAGAAAACTGTTTGAGAAAATGGCGCAATCCGTCCACATCCCCACCGCAGTCCGGGTAGAATTCCGCATACGTCCCCTCCAGGTACGCATGCGAGAGCATGGACGGTGCGCCGTGTCCGGGTCCGGAAAGAAAAATCACGTCGAGGTCATCGCGTTTGATAAGCCGGTTCAAATGGACCCATACCAAGGTCTGGGCTGGATCCGATCCCCAGTGGCCCAACAGTCGCTTCTTGATGTGGTCGATCCGGAGCGGCTCCTTGAGTAACGGATTGTCGCGCAAATAGAGCATCGCGGCGCAGAGATACAGGCTCGCGCGCCAGTAGTCGTCCGTCTTACGCAGTTCATCCGGCGAAAGTGCATTGGATCCCTGAGCTATCTTAGTCATCACTGACCTCCCGATCATCCTGGATCGCCCCCGCGACGTGGAACCACGAGCGGCGCAGTAGTTCGCCGTAAAGTCGACACACATACAAATCGATGTATCCTATCAGGAATTCATGCCTTTAACTTTGCGGTTGCACCAATCACTGCACCCACTGTTCCGCCTGCAGGCCCTGTTTTCGGTGGCCGCGGCCTGCGCGGCGCGCCGCCAGGACCCGCAACCGGCGGGAAGCAGTCCGAGCACGACGTATTGTCATACTTGAATTCTCAGCCAGCACCGAACAACATCTCATGGGTGTGGCGGGCGATCATACGATCCTCGTCCGTCGCAATCACCAGCACCTCGCACGCAGCGCCATCCGAGGAAATCCGCTCCGCCCCGACGTTATTACGGTCCGGGTCCAACTGCACCCCTAGAAATTCCAATCCTGCGCAGGCCGCCGCACGAACCGGTGCGGCGTTTTCGCCAATCCCGCCGGTGAATACCAGCCGATCGAGGCCGCCGAGCACCGCCGCGAAAGCACCAATCTGCTTGCGTACCTGGTAGGCGAATTGATCGACGGCCAAGGCGGCCTTGGGGTCCGCCTCGCGGTGCGCCAACAACACCGCCATCTCAGCGCTGCGCCCCGAAACACCCAGTAACCCTGCCTCGCGCTCCACTAACCGCTCGATACGCGCGCTGTCGTAACCACATCGCGACAAATAGACCAGAACCCCGGGATCCAGGTCCCCACAACGCGTGCCCATCATAATCCCACCCGCCGGCGTGAACCCCATGGTCGTATCGAGCGAGCGGCCGTCGAGAATCGCGGCGAGGCTCGCCCCCCCGCCGAGGTGGGCAACTACGAGTCTTCCTGACGCTTTAGGGCCGAGTTCCGCGACTATGTACTCGTACGATAGGCCATGAAATCCGTACCGTCGCACACCCTGCTCCCACAACGCCTCGGGCAACGGCAATCGTTGTGCCCGTGCGGGCAGATTTCGATGGAATCCGGTATCGAAACACGCTACCTGCGCATGCCCCGGAAAGTACCTGGAGCACGTGTGGATTGCCTCCAACGCCGGCGGCAGGTGCAGCGGCGCAAGCGAAATTACAGCTTCGAGCTCACCCAGCAGCGCCGGGGTGATCTTCTCGGGCTCTCGATGCGCCTTCCCACCGTGGACCAGGCGGTGGCCGATCGCATCTGGCGGAGGGAGTCCGTTGCCCTCCAACGACGCCAAAAACTGCGCTAACGCCTCGCCATAATTGGAAGAGCGGAGCTCCACAACCTCCTCGACACCGTCCTGGCTGCGCAGACGCAAGCTACCACCAACGTCGCCTATACCATGCGCCTCGGCGTTCAACACGCGCACTTCGCGCGCAGCCTCAAAGCGGAACACAGAGAGCTTGAGTGAGCTGGATCCACTGTTCACACAAAGAATATGACGCAGGTCGCTCAAGAAGGCCCCTAGAACATCATGGAACAACGCATGCAGAAACGATCGCCCACAAAGCGGCCGCAGCCATTGCACGATTACGTGCAAGCTCGGCTTATGCTCCTCTTGCGGCGGGTTGCGCTCGCGCTCGCACTGGCACCACCCGCCACGCGATTGACCTCTATTGGCGCCATGCTGAGGCAAGCCCACCTCACGAAAGACCGCCGTAACTCCCCTCCACGCGTTCCAATCCGGACCCCGCCCGTCTCGAACACTCCGTCATCCTCCGTTCCAACCCCCATCGGAACCCACGGACACGGCGCCAACCGAGAGCATCGATGCGTGGAACGAGGACACTTGGAAACCTGCTCGATAACGCATACCCATACCCCGCACGACGGGGCAATCACCTTGACTGGATGAGTTTACGCCACCCTACGCCTGTGGTGGCTGACTGACGTCAAGCATGCGCACGATTTGGGAGACGCATGCGAGCGCGACGGATTCATGACGGTGAACGTGCCCGTTCATGCAGACCATCCTTACACAGTGTAGTATAGCGGGATTCCGCCGAAGCACGGTCCTCCATGCTGTGTCGGCATCGACCATTGACCATTGACCATTGACCCTGGTCAATTGACCTGTCTTGTTGAACTGCTACACTACAAATGGCGTGAGAAATACGACGCGTCTAAAACCCTGATTCTAAGGAAGGACCGCCCAACAAACCGGCTAAGGAGAAGCTCATGATGGCGACGAAATCCATAGTGATGATCACCGCGTTAATGATGGTAGCGGGGACCGCATTAGCAGCGGGCAATGACCAAGGTCAGAAAGCGAATCCTACCAACGCAGCTGCTATCACCAATAATGGCGATTCTGGAATGCCGGGAAGCGGCATGCAAATGAACGAACAAATGCACAAGATGCGTGCACAGATGGCGGAGATACATCGCACCAAGGACCCCGCCAAGCGTGCCGTTCTCATCCGCGAACACATGGCAGCGATGCAAAAAATGATGGGGATGATGGACGGAATGCATAGTGGGAAATCGATGATGGGAAGGGGCGGAATGATGGAGGTCATGGACCATCAGAAGATGATGGAAAAGCGCATGAACATGATGCAGATGATGATGGAGCAAATGATGCAGAATCAGGCTGCGGCCGAAGAAACACAGACACTCCGTGGACCTCGTCACGAACACCGCGATAACAACTAGACACTAGACCAGCGGTTGGCCGACACGCCCCGAGATATATCCTGTCGGGGGTGGCTATTTTAACAAAGGGCCAACCTAACCCCGACAGGAAATTTTTCTAAGGGAGCAGGGTCCATGTCTTTCTCATCGACCCATGCCACATCCACACCGTCACCCGCATGGCACACTTCGACGCCTGCTCAGGTGTTCCACCACCTGTCCAGCGGTCCCGCCGGACTCAGCGGCTCCGAAGCCGCCAAACGCCTGACGGACGTCGGCCCCAATCGCCTACCTCCACCGCCACGTCGCAGCGCACTGATGCGTATGCTCTCGCAGTTCCATAATGTGTTGATATATATACTCCTGCTTGCTGGCGTAAGCACGGTCTGGCTGAGACACTGGGTGGATAGCGGGGTCATTTTTGGTGTCGTCATCATCAATGCGGTTATCGGTTTTATCCAGGAGGGAAAGGCAGAACACGCCATGGAGGCGATCCGCAACCTGCTCTCGCCCCATGCGTCGGTACTGCGCGATGGGCACTACCAGTACGTCGCTTCCGAGTCGTTGGTGCCCGGAGATGTCGTTCGCCTGCGATCTGGCGACCGCGTGCCGGCCGACCTGCGCCTGCTCAACGTGCGTGACCTGCGTATCGAGGAGGCTGCCCTCACCGGCGAGTCCATGCCCACTGAAAAGTGCCTCGATCCGGTCGATCCACTGGCTGTGTTGGGCGACCGCAACAACTTGGCCTACTCTGGAACATTGATCCGTTCCGGACAGGGGCAGGGCATCGTTGTAGCTACTGGAGCGAGGACGCAACTGGGCCAGATCAGCGCAATGCTGGACAGCGTCAGCCCCATTGATACCCCGCTATTACGCCAGATCGCAGACTTCGGGCGTGTGCTTACACTGGCTATACTTTTCATAGCAATCGTCACCTTCGTAGTCGGGAGCCTCCTGCGGAACTACCCACTTGAGGAGATGTTCCTGGCCGCCGTAGCCCTCGCGGTGGCCGCGATCCCGGAAGGACTGCCCGCCGTCATCACCATCACTTTGGCGGTCGGCGTCCAACGTATGGCGCGACGTAGCGTGATCATCCGACGCCTTCCCGCGGTCGAGACCCTTGGGTCAGTCACTGTAATCTGTTCGGACAAGACAGGAACGCTCACACGCAACGAGATGACCGTCCAAAGCGTGGTCACCGCTGCCGATACGGTAACCGTCAGCGGTGTTGGCTATCGCCCAAACGGAAGTTTCAGTGTTGGAGGTGTCCCAGTAGATCCTGAACATGATGGTGACCTGGGCGAGCTGCTTCGTGCCGGACTGCTGTGCAACGACGCCGAACTCGTGAACGCGAACGATAACGTAACAAAAACCAGAGACAATACGCATCCCGAAGCAGATCCGGATGGCTGGCACATAGACGGAGACCCGATGGAGGGCGCGCTCATCACCGCCGCTCGTAAAGCCGGACTAGATCCCGTGCACGAACACGCCATGTTGCCGCGCACTGACGTCATTCCATTCGAATCCGCGCACCGGTTCATGGCGACCCTGCATCACGATCACGCCGGGCACGGTTTTCTCTATCTCAAAGGCGCACCAGAGCAGATACTGTCCATGTGCGTCCACGAACGTCATGCCGGTACCGACCGCCCGCTGCATCCGGCCTATTGGCATGCCTGTATCGAGCGCCTGGCCGCTTCCGGACAACGTTTGCTCGCTGTAGCATTTCTCCCCGCCCAGGACCACCTCCGCGGCCTCACATTTCGTGATCTCGAGGCCGGGCTGACCCTGCTCGGCCTGTTTGGGTTCATCGATCCGCCGCGTGAAGACGTGCGAGGCGCGGTTGCCAAATGTCAGGCCGCAGGAATCCGGATCAAGATGATAACGGGTGATCATCGAGCGACCGCGGAAGCCATAGGCCGCCAGATTGGGATTGGCCAAGATAACCAAGTAACCACCGGAGACGAACTGGACCTGCTCGACGACGCAGCGATCCGTGAAACCGCTCGGAACGTAGATATTTTCGCGCGCGCCAGCCCGAAAAACAAACTCCGTTTGGTCGAAGCCCTACAAGCCGACGGACAGGTCTGCGCCATGACCGGGGACGGGGTAAACGACGCCCCCGCCCTCAAACGGGCCGATGTCGGCGTTGCGATGGGCGTCAAGGGTACAGAGGCTGCCAAGGAGGCCGCCGAATTAGTCTTGGCTGATGACAACTTCGCGTCCATCGTCGCCGGCGTTGAGGAGGGGCGTACCGCCTACGAGAACATCAAGAAGGCCATACTGTTCATCCTGCCCACCAACGCGGCCCAGGCCTTTATCGTGATCACCGCCATCGCGTTCGGGAACCTGCTACCCATTACCCCGGTGCAAATCCTTTGGGTCAACATGATAACCGCCGTTACGTTAGCGTTAGCCCTCGCCTTCGAACCGGCCGAACCAGAAATCATGCGGCATCCGCCACGTCCAACGGACGAACGCCTCCTGTCCCGCTTCCTCATTTGGCGCGTCCTGTTCGTGTCAATGATCCTGGTCGTCGGCGTGTTCGGACTGTTTATCTGGCAACGCATGGTTGGCGCCTCTCTGGAGACCGCCCGTACAATCGCAGTGAACACCCTTGTGTCGGGAGAAATATTTTACCTGTTCAATAGTCGTTTCCTCGTTGCCTCCAGCATTACTGCCGCCACACTGCGTGGCAACCGTACCGCCCTACTCGCCGCTCTTATGGTTATTGGTCTCCAGCTACTGTTCACGTACTTTCCACCCGCGCAGCGCCTGTTCGGAACCGCCGCGCTCGATTTCCACCTTTGGCTACCGGTTATCGGTATAGGCGCTAGCGTTTTCGTTCTGGTTGAAATAGAAAAAACCGTTTGGCGCCGACACGAAAATTCCACACTCCATCGCATTCCGTAATCGGGCTCAACCCGATTCTGGCCCGATTCCACGCTAGCCGCGCGGATAACCCGGATACAGGCCGCAGGCCGAAATCCGGCGATTGCGCAGCGTTGCAAGGCCAGCCCCCGATTCCGCCGCGCTCCATCCGGGCTACCGGATACGGCGTAATGGCAACGGAACGCACATACCAAGGCGCGAGGATCCCGCGGCTCAACTCAACATGGTTGTGACTTGTGGCTTGATCGCCCGGAATTCGCGTGAGCATCATTTGTCCTGGGACTGAATGTGTGCCGAGCGGGGACCAGAACATGACCTGCCCTGGACACCCACCCCCTTGAGAGCCACCCCATCCCGCCACCGTTCCAAAACGTGGCGTTCGCACAATACCGATTCCGCCCGCCCTATTCGATGCGTAGTTCGCCGTACATGCCCGCCGCGTAGTGGCCTGGCTCATGACACGCATAACGAACCGTCATGGGTTTCGTGAAGGTCCAGATCAGCGACGCGGTCTTGCCTTTTTGGATAGCGATTCCGTTGGGGTCATCCATCTTCATGTTCGGATGCGCTTCCATCTCCTTTTCGTGCTCCTTCTGCTCTTCGTTGGTTCCAAGCACGAATTCGTGCTTCACCATGCCCTTATTGACAACGACGAATTTTATGGTCTGGCCGGCCTTGACTGTAATAGTCTTCGGAACGAACTTGAAATCCATCGCGGTGATCCGGATGACTCGATCTACGTGCTTGGCGCTCCCCGGGTGTCCGAACGGAAACGCCTCTGCCTGAGAACCCTTCTCCATATGCATCCCAGCCATGGAGGCCATGTCCTCCGCCTGACTCGCGCCAGGCAGGATAAAGGCGGCAGCCGCCATCGAAACGAGTAATGCTGATCCAAATTTCTTCATCTTCTATCTCCGAGTATTGGAAACATCGCCATGAATCCCGAAAACTACCCTCAGAACCACAACCGTATGCCGGTGACGAACCGGAGGTCTTCCACTGATGCTCCATCCTGGCGCGCATAATCGGCACTCCTTCCGTACTTCTTCTCGTACGTAACGCCGATATAAGGCGCAAACTGACGGCGGATTTCATAGCGTAGCCGCAGCCCGCTGTCGAGGCTCTCCAACCCCGATCCGATCCGCCGGCGTGGATCGCTCTTGGTGTAGAAATTGAGCTCCGCCTGTGGCTGCAAGATCAGGCGCTGCGTGATCAACAAGTCATACGAACCCTCCAGTCGCGCGGCAAAATATCCGTCATTGCTGACGAATCCGGTCGCCGCCACCTCGAAGAAATAGGGCGCCAGTCCCTGGACCCCGAACGCGCCCCAGCCCCGGGATGGTCCGGGCTTGAAGTCGTATCGAACCCCGGTCTGCAGGTCGAAATAGCGCGTGATGGCGCGCGAATAGAGCGCCTGGAGTTCCCCTTCGTCCACCTTTCCCGTTGTCGTATCCAGATTGCCCTCGGTCTTGAACCAAGCCCGGTTGATATTCCCGCCGTACCAACCTTCCCCTTCCCAGCGATAGGTGGAATTCCCGTCCCAGGTCCGCAGTTCGTTCTGGTTCAAAGCCCAATAGGAGTAAGGCAGGTTGTTCTGCACCGGCTGCGGCCAACCGGGTTTCGTCGGCTGCTGCGCATACGCTACGGGGCCGAGCAGCAGGCCCAGTGCGAGGGCCGCGGCGTACCACTGGATAGGTCTTCGCATGGCATTATCCTGTCGGTGCTGCGTTTCACCCGCCGGGCCACCGCCCGGACATTGACTCCCGTCCGCGAACCGCATCATGCCACTACCGCGGAGGTAAACATCCCCGCCTCCATGTGATAGAGCAGGTGGCAGTGATACGCCCATCGCCCAAGGGCATCGGCGTTCACGTAATAGTGCAACTTTTCACCTGGCTTGACGCTGATCGTGTGCTTGAGCGGGCGCAGCCGGCCGTGGTGGTTTTCCAGTTCGCTCCACAGTCCGTGCAAATGGATCGGGTGTTCCATCATGGTGTCGTTGATCAGTGTCACCCGGATGCGCTGCCCGTGGGGAAATCTCACCGGCTGGCTCTGATCGTAGGTCAGGCCGTTGAAACCGAAGATGTAGCGGTCCATGTTTCCGGTCAGGTGCAGCAGCACCTCGGCATCCGGATCGCGGGTGACAAAGGGTGCATTCTGCGGACCGACATCCAGGCGGACCAGATCGGCATAGGTCAGGACCTTGCGTCCGTTGTGGTCGAGGCCGTCACCCGGGGTGTCCAGGCGTTCGGTGGGATCCATCGCGATGTTGACCACCGCGGGTCCGAGTTCCAGATGGACATCCTGGGGCTGGGGATAGGCGGTCTCGCCCGATTTTCCGGGCCTCGCCCGGCCCATCGGTTTCATGCCGCTCATGCCACTCATGCCACTCATGCCGCTCATGCCGCTCATGCCGCTCATGCCGCTCATGCCACTCATCTTTCCGCCGCCCCCCATCTTCATGCCGGGCGGCATCCCCATGTCCGTCATGGTGCGGTTGAATACGGGATCCAGCGGTGGAACCGGCGCCTGCAGCCCGGACCGGACCGCCAGCGTGGCACGCGCATAGCCGCTGCGGTCCATCGCCTCGGCGAAAATGGTATAGGCATCGTCCGTCGGCTCTACCAGCACATCGTAGGTCTCTGCCACGCCGATCCGGAATTCATCCACGCTCACAGGCTCCACGTTATTGGCGTCCGCCTGCACCACCGTCATTTTCAGGCCGGGAATACGCACATCGAAATACGTCATCGAGGAACCGTTGATGAAGCGGAGCCGGACCTTCTCACCGGGCTTGAACAGGCCGGTCCAATTCGCCGCCGGAGGCTGGCCATTGACCAGGTACGTGTACGTGGCGCCACTCACGTCCGAGATGTCGCGCGGGCTCATGCGCATCATCCCCCAGGCGGACCGGTTCTTCAGGGTCGCCGTCAGCCCCTCCTTCTCAACGTCGTCGAAGAAGGTCCCGATGGTGCGCCGGTGATAGTTGTAGTAGTCGCTCATCTGCTTCAGATGCGCATACACGTCATCCGGATTTTCGTCGGTCCAGTCGTTCAACATGATCACGTAGTCGCGATCGGCCTTCACCGGGTCCTCGCCACGCGGCGTCACGATCAATGGGCCGTAGAGTCCGGTCTGTTCCTGGAACCCGCTGTGGCTGTGATACCAATAGGTACCGCTCTGCTCCACCTTGAACCGGTAGACAAACGTTTCGCCGGGCGCGATACCGGGGAAACTGATGCCCGGAACGCCGTCGAACTGCGTCGGCGGACGGATCCCGTGCCAATGGATGGAGGTGGACCTGTTCAAACGGTTGCGCACCCGCATAGTAACCGTGTCACCCTCACGCCAGCGCAGCAACGGCCCTGGAATCAATCCGTTCACCAGCGTTGCCACGCGCGGCCTACCGGTGATATTCACGCGGCTAGGCCCAATCGTCAGGTCGAATTCGGTTCCGGACAGCTCGGGGATACCGAACGTCCCGGCCGGCGCCCCTGCCGCGTGGGCGCTGCGCGGAAACCAAGGCGCCAGCGCAGTGACGGCAGCGCCCGCCGCGAGACCGTGCACGAAACGGCGACGGCTCAGCCCGTGGGCATCGAGTGGAATCCAGATTCGCTTGCTCATCGCTAATGCCTCGTTGTCGATGGATGACCACACCGCCGCAGCTTCCGCCGGCGATCCCCGGGTCCCTCGTACTGGATTGCAACGCTCCCTGAGAGCCCGTCCGATTCATCATGACGCGGTGGCAACGTCGAACCGGTCCTCGGGTCGCACGCGCCTCGCCCGGCGTGGATGACTCGGACGGGCTCTCAGGCCAAGGTGGCCCGGAGTAAGCGCTCGGCCACGGAGCGCGGAAAACGAATGGAACGGGGTCGCGGGCTACCCGCGTCCAACGCGATGCGCCGCGTGATTCAGCCGCCGGAACGTTGGAGCAGCCGGGCGTCCCGCTGTTGTGGGACTAGCAGGGAGGGGCGTGGGGCCAGAGTCGTCCGGCAGACGGCGAGCGTCGGCGCCGGGGGGGTGGGAGAAGTGGACTGCCCGGAATCCTGACGGCCTCGGTCCGCCCCAGGCGCAGGGCTGCCCACAGGGCGAATACGGACAGCAACACCCAGGAAAGGGCGGCGCCCGGATTCATGTCGGGACCGGAGGATCGCTGGAGCACGGACACATGCTGGAACACGGTACAACAAACATCATTGCCCGTTCCCGCGTGCGAGTGCGCTGTCACGGCCTGAATCACCCGCGCAGCGCCGCCCGGAAGGTTGCCGGCGAGCCCCGCCAACGTCGGTGGGCAGGCAAGGAGCCAGCTTACCCATGAAAACAGCACCAACAGCACGACGAAGCGTCGACCGGCGCCGTCATGCCGGCGGCCGTGATAGACGTGTGTTGTGCTCAAGTGGGTGATCACGGGCGAGGCGCTCCTGCCCTCCACAATCCTGAATCCCGGTGTCCGGGGAGGGACCTCCGGGCCATTACGGAACCGCTCGAATGACCGTTGGCGTCGTGGGCACGGATGGAAATGCGGAGTCAATGATACAGACCGCGGTGACGGGAGGCAAGTGGTACCCGTACGCGAGCCGCTGGGGCCCGCCGGCCCTGCCGGCGGGCCGGGAATCCGAGCGCCCAACGCAGTCGCGCGAAATCGCGCTGCTGGATGTCCACCGATACGAGCGAAACTGCGGATGTTGGGCGGGGCGAGAGGGTGAGACGGACCCGCGGGATGTCCAGTGGACATCCCGCCCGCCGAGCGCCCGCCGGCCCTGCCGGCGGGCCGGGAATCCGAGCGCCCAACGCAGTCGCGTGAAACCGCGCTGCTGGATGTCCACCGATACGAGAGAAACTGCGGATGTTGGTCGGGGCGAGAGGATTTGAACCTCCGACCACCTGAACCCCATTCAGGTGCGCTACCAGGCTGCGCTACGCCCCGAGAGTGACTTCAATCTGGCGGGGCCATGATACCCCAGCAGGACACGCGATGGGAACGGACCGGGAACGCCTTCAGCGTTTCAGTTCCTGCAGCAGTTCTTCCAGTTCCATGCGCAACTGGCGGATGATCTGATAACTGCGCTGGCTGTCTTCCCGGGCGTGATGGCCGGTCATCTGCTGACGGGCACCACTGATGGTGAACCCCTGGTCATACAGCAGATTGCGGATCTGACGGATCATCAGCACGTCCTGGTGCTGATAGTAGCGCCGGTTGCCGCGCCGCTTCACCGGCTTGAGCTGCGGGAATTCCTGCTCCCAGTAACGAAGCACGTGGGGCTTGACCCCGCACAGCTCGCTCACCTCCCCGATGGTGAAATACCGCTTGGCGGGGATCGGTGGCAGTTCGTTGTTATTGCTGGGTTCCAGCATAGGCTTCTACCCGGGCCTTGAGTTTTTGACCGGGCCGGAAGGTAACCACCCGCCGGGCCGTGATCGGGATTTCTTCGCCCGTCTTGGGGTTGCGCCCCGGGCGCTCATTCTTGTCCCGCAAGCTGAAGTTTCCAAACCCGGACAGCTTCACCGCCTGCCCGTCCTCAAGCGCCGCACGGACCTCCTCAAAGAACATCTCCACCAGGTCCTTGGCCTCACGCTTGTTCAGCCCGAGTTCTTCGAAAAGCCTTTCGGCCATTTCCGCCTTGGTCAGTGCCATCGTCTATCCTCTCAACGTAGCACCCAGTTGTTGTTCAAGCCCCACCACCACCCCCGCGATGATGGCGTCGATGTCCTGGTCAGTAAGGGTGCGCGAAGATTCCTGAAAAATCAATCCAACAGCGATACTTTTTCGACTTGGTTCTACGCCTTGGCCACGATACACGTCGAATACGATCAGGTCTTGGAGGGAGGCCGGTGCGTGACGCACGATACATTCCCGTACCGCCGCCGCGCTTACCGCCTCATCCACGACCACCGCCAGGTCACGGCGAATCGCTGGAAAACGGGACAACTCCTGAAAGACGGGGATCCGGGCCGGTTCGATTTGCGCAAGGTCCAGTTCAAACAGGAAGACCCGATCCGCAAGCCCCAGTTCCCCTAGTAATTCTGGGTGAAGCGCTCCGAACCACCCCACCGCAACCCCCGCGCACTCGATCTGTACCGACTGCCCCGGATGCAGGGCGGGATGAGGTGTCGGCTTAAAGATAAAGTGCCCGCCCCGGCCCGTCAATCCCAACAGCGCCTCCAGGTCCCCTTTCACGTCGTAAAAATCAACGGCTTGGGACTTAGACCCCCACTGTTCCGGCAGGGCGGCCCCGCCCGAAACCAAACCGGAGATGGCCCTTTCCTGTTTTATATCGGTAGTTTGCTGAATAAATCTTAGTCCTGACTCGAAGATGCGGACCCGGCCTTGTTGCCGATTCTGATTGTAGATCAGAACCTTCAGCAGCGCTGGCCACAGGCTGGTTCGCATCACGGAAAGATCCGCGGACAGCGGGTTCGCCAGGGCCACCGGGGGGTGCTCCGGGTCGAGCCGCCGCTGCAGCACCGGGTCGACGAAGCTGTAGGTGATGGTCTCCTGATACCCGCGGTCCACCAGGAGTTGGCGCATGCGGGTCAGGTCCACCCGCCCTTCCGGGGCCGGCGCCAAGGCCAGATCCCCAGAGGTCCGGGTGCTCGGGAGCCGGTCGTACCCGTGGATCCGCGCCAGCTCTTCGATCAGATCCACCTCGCGGGCCAGATCGAAGCGGTGACTGGGGGGCGTGACCCGCCAGCCCGCGGGCTGCGGCGCCACCTCCATGCCGAGCCGGGTCAGGATCTCCTCCACCTCCGGGTCGGGAAGACCCACCCCCAACACGCGCCGGATCCGATCCCGGCGCAGGACCACCGGCACGCGCGCCGGTAGATGCGTCTCGGAGCACACTTCCACCACCGGGCCCGCGCTCCCCCCTCCGATCTCCACCAGGAGCCCCGTGGCACGCTCCATGGCCTGCGACTGGAGTCGCGGATCCACCCCACGCTCGAAGCGGTGAGAGGCGTCGGTATGCAGCCCGTAACGGCGCGCACGCCCGCCGATCGCCTGAGGGGTGAAGTAGGCGCATTCGAGGAACAGGTCGCGGGTCGCTGCCCCGACACCGGAACCCTCCCCGCCCATGATCCCCGCCAGGGCCAACACCCGGCCGCGGTCGGCGATCACCAGGGTCGCATCGTCCAGTTCCACGTCGCGCCCGTCCAGGAGGGTCAGCGCCTCCCCCGCACGCGCGCGCCGCACGCATCCACACGGGCGTCCGGGCGGCGGGATCCATGCCACGGATCACCCGACCCAAGTAGCGCGGACAATCCGCGGGCGCGTCCACCACCACCGGGAAACGGTCCTCGATCCCGGCGCGTACCGGCGTCCACTCTGGCGCGCGCACCGCACAGCGGTTCAACACCCCTACCTCCCGCGCGATACCAGCGATCCCCAGGCAGTCGCCGCGGTTGGGGGTCAGATCCACCTCCAGCACTTGGTCGTTCAGACCCAGATAGTCGCGCAGATCGGCCCCCGGTGGCGCATCCGGCGGCAGTTCCAGAAGCCCCGCCGCCTCCTCGCTCAGCCCCAGTTCCCGGGCCGAGCACAACATTCCGAAGGACTCCACCCCGCGCAGCCGTGCGCGCCGGATGCGGGTGCCATCCGGCAGGCGCGCGTCGACCACCGCGAAGGGGACCCGCAACCCAGCCCGGGCATTGGGCGCACCGCACACCACCTGGACCGGGTCAGCCCCTGCCGCCACCTGGCAGACCTGAAGACGCTCCGCGTCGGGATGGGGTCCGGCCGACAGGATCTCCCCCACTACGATTCCTTCGAACCCGGGCGCAGCGGGGCGCACGGAGTCCACCTCCAACCCCGCCATGGTGAGCTGTTCCGCCAGGGTCTCCGTGGAGACCGGCGGATCCACCCATTCCCGCAACCATCGTTCGCTGAATTTCATACCATCCGCTCGTATCCACAACCGCAATGCGGTGCCGGCTCCGCGCAACCCCGCATCCCGCGTTGGCCGGATAGACGGCGCCCCAAAGCGGGACCGCCCCGTTGCGCGTCAGCGATGTAACCGCCGCCCGCCTGCTCAGTTGAATTGGCGCAAAAACCGCAGGTCGTTCTCGAAGAACAACCGCAGGTCATTCACGCCGTAGCGCAACATCGCCAGCCGCTCCACGCCCATCCCGAAGGCGAACCCCGTGTAGCGCTCGCTGTCGATGCCGACGTGGGCGAACACCTCCGGGTGCACCATCCCGCAACCCAGGATCTCCAGCCAGCCGCTGTCCCCGCACACCCGGCAGCCGCCGCCGCCGCAGATGACGCACTCCATATCCACCTCCGCCGAGGGTTCGGTAAAGGGGAAATAGGAGGGACGGAAGCGGACTCGCAGGTCACGCTCGAAGAACCGTGAGAGGAAGTCGTCCAGCAGACCCTTGAGATCCGTGAAGCACACCGACTCATCCACCATCAGGCCTTCCACCTGGTGGAACATCGGCGTATGGGTCAAATCGGAATCGCAGCGGTAGACGCGACCCGGAGCGATGATGCGCAGCGGCGCGCTGCGCTCCTTCATTACCCGGATCTGCACCGGCGAGGTATGCGTGCGCAGCAGGCGATGGGCGTCGAAATAGAAAGTATCGTGCATGGCCCGCGCCGGATGCTCGGGCGGTATGTTGAGGGCCTCGAAGTTGTGGTAGTCGTCTTCGATCTCGGGACCTTCCGCCACATGGAAGCCGATCCCGGCGAACAGCCGCTCGATGCGCTCCAGGGTACGGGTGACGGGGTGCAGGCCACCGCTGTGTTGGCCGCGTCCGGGGAGTGTGACATCGATCCGTTCCCCGGCGAGCCGCGCGTCCACTGCGTCCCGTTCGAGCGCCGTGCGGCGCCGGTCCAGGGTTTCCTGCAACGCCTGTTTGGCACGGTTGATAGCCGCGCCGGCCTCGGGACGCTGATCGGCAGGCAGTGCTCCGAGGGCCTTGAGGCGTTCCGTGAGCACGCCCTTCTTGCCCAGATACCGGACCCGCACCTGGTCCAGTTCCCGCAGCGAGGGCGCCACGGCGATCTCCCCCTGTGCCTGCGCCAGCAGATCCGCGAGTTCTTCCTGCACGATGTCCGTAAATCCTTCGCTGCGTGCCCGCCGCAGGGTCCGTGCCGGACCGCGGGTCACCTCCTGATCCATCCCCGCTGCGACCCGCGTCAGGGCCGGTGCCGGTCCTGCAAATAAAACGGGGGAAAGGCGGCCAGTCCTTCCCCCCGTCCGGGCGCCCGTGGGGCGCTACGCCAGCGGCACGCGCCGCGGCGAACATCAATGAGCCGACAGACTGGCCTTGGCCTGCTCCGCAAGGACGGAGAACGCGGGTTTGTCGAACACCGCCAGATCCGCAAGGACCTTGCGATCGACCTCGATGGAGGCCTTGTGCAAACCGTCCATGAACCGGCTGTAGGACATGCCGTTCTCCCGGGCCGCGGCGTTGATCCGCACGATCCAGAGACCCCGGAACTGGCGTTTGCGCTGGCGCCGGTCACGGTAGGCGTACTGGCCCGCCTTGGTCACCGCCTGCTTCGCTACGCGGTACACATTCCCGCGCGCATTGAAATAGCCCTTCGCCTTGTCCAGCAACTTCTTGTGACGGGCGTGGGCGGTAACCCCTCGCTTTACTCTCGGCATGACCTGCTACCTCTTGAGAATCCGGGCCGTCAGTTGTACGGCAACATGCGCTGCACCGCGGGCACATCCACTTTGTGCAACGTGGAGGTGGCACACAGGGTGCGTTTGCGCTTCGCGCTCTTCTTCGTCAGGATGTGACGATGATGTGAATGGGCGCACTTGAAACCACCCGATGCGGTGCGCCGAAAACGCTTCGCCGCACCCCGGTTGCTCTTCAACTTCGGCATCTCGAAAACTCCCGCTGTACCTTGACCTGTCCGGGCCACCCCGTGGGGCCATCGCCCGGAACCCGTAGTTCTCTAGCGCCCGGGCGCCGACTAAGCGCGCTTAGGCGTGACCAGCATGATCATCTGCCGGCCCTCCATGCGTGGGAACTGTTCCACTTCCCCAAATTCCTTGAGATCCGCTTCGACCCGCTGCAGCAGCTGGCGACCCAGTTCCTGATGCGCCATCTCGCGCCCGCGAAAACGCAAGGTGATCTTCGCCTTGTCTCCGCTCTGTAGAAAGCGCACCAGATTGCGCAGCTTGATCTGGTAATCACCCTCGTCGGTTCCAGGCCGGAACTTCACCTCTTTGAGGTGCACCTGCTTCTGCTTGCGCCGCGCCTGGTGTGCCTTCTTGCTCTGCTCGAACCGGAACTTGCCGTAGTCCATGATCCGGCAGACCGGCGGCTCCGCCTGGGGCGCGATCTCCACGAGATCCAACTCCGCTTCCAGCGCCATTCGCAGCGCTTCTTCCCGCGCAGTGACTCCTACCTGTTCGCCTTCGGCTCCAATGAGCCGAACCTCCGGGGACGTAATGTCCTCGTTCATGCGATGCTCTTTATCGGCAGCGATGCGTCAGTCCTCCAAAACAGTAAAGCCGTGATCCGCGATTTCAGCAGCGAGGTGCCCGGCAAACTCCGCTACGGACATTGAACCCAAATCCTCACCGCCGCGCGCGCGCACGGCAACCGTACCGGTTTCCTGCTCCCGGTCCCCAATGACCAGCAAGTACGGAATCCGCTGTAAAGTATGCTCGCGGATTTTAAAGCCGATCTTCTCATTTCTCAAGTCCGAAATGGCCCGTATTCCCTGATTTATCAGCTTTTGTTCCACCTCCCTGGCGTAGGGGGCGTGGCGGTCGGTAATCGTGAGGGCCGCCGCCTGGACCGGGGCCAGCCAAGCCGGCAGGGCCCCCGCGTAGTGCTCCAGCAGGATCCCCACGAAACGTTCCATCGAGCCCAGGATGGCCCGGTGCAGCATGACCGGGACCCGTTTGCTGCCATCCTCGGCGATATAGTGGGCCCCCAAACGGCCCGGCATGGAGAAATCGAGCTGAATGGTCCCCAATTGCCAGACCCGGGCCAGGCAGTCGCGCAGGGAGAATTCGATCTTGGGCCCGTAGAAGGCCCCCTCCCCGGGTTGCAGGGTCCAGTCCAGCCCGGCGGCGTTCAGGGACTCCTCCAGGGCCAGTTCCGCCTGATCCCAGAGCGCGTCGTCCCCCACCCGGTTCGCGGGGCGGGTTGAGAGCCGCACCAGCACCTCCTCGAACCCGAAATCCCGGTACACCTCGAACAAGAGCGCGATGAAGGCCGACACCTCGCCCTGGATCTGGGCCTCGGTACAAAAGATGTGGGCATCGTCCTGGGTGAAATTGCGCACCCGCATCAGCCCGTGCAGGGTTCCGGAGGGCTCGTTGCGGTGACAGGAGCCGAACTCCGCCAGCCGCAGGGGCAGATCCCGGTAGCTCTTCAGCCCCTGATTGAAGACCTGCACGTGGGCCGGGCAGTTCATGGGCTTGATGGCGTAGTCGCGGTTCTCCGAGTGGGTGGTGAACATATTCGCGGCGAACTTCTCCCAATGGCCGGACTTCTCCCACAGGGACCGGTCCAGCACCGCCGGGGTGTGAATCTCCTGATACCCGTGAGCGCGCAGCTTGGCACGGAGGTAGTGTTCGATGGTGAGGTACACCCGCCAGCCCCGGTCGTGCCAAAACACCATTCCAGGGGCCTCGTCCTGGAGGTGAAACAGCTCCAACTGGCGGCCGATACGCCGGTGATCGCGCTTGGCGGCCTCCTCCAGGCGGTGCAGGTATTCCTTGAGGGCCTTCTTGTCCGCCCAGGCGGTGCCGTAGATGCGTTGCAGCATCTCGTTGCGGGAATCCCCGCGCCAATAGGCGCCCGCCAGCTTGGTGAGCTTGAAGGCCTTGAGCCGGCCGGTGCTGGGCACATGGGGGCCGCGGCACAGGTCCACGAAATCGCCCTGCCGGTAGAGAGAAATCGCGTCGGCCTGGGGAATCGCCGCGATGATCTGTGCCTTGTAGGTCTCCCCGATCCCGTGGAAGAAGGCTACCGCCTCGTCCCGGGGCATCACCGTGCGGCTGACCGCGAGATCGCGCGCCGCCACCGCCTCCATACGCCGTTCGATGGCCTCCAGATCCTCCGGAGTAAACGGCCTCTCGTAGGCGAAATCATAGTAGAACCCGTCCTCGATCACCGGGCCGATGGTGACCTGCGCCTCCGGGAACAACTCCTTCACCGCCTGGGCGAGTAGATGGGCGGTGGAGTGGCGGATGATCTCCACGCCTTCCGGATCCCGATCGGTGACGATGGCGAGCCGGGCGTCGTGGTCGATGACGTGGGAGGTGTCGACCAGGCGGTCGTCCACTTTGCCGGCCAGCGCGGCGCGCGCCAGCCCGGGCCCGATGGACTGCGCTACCACATCCACGGTCACCGGGCCGTCGAAGCGGCGTTCACTCCCATCCGGAAGGGTGATAGTCGGCACAGGGCCTTCTCCAGTGGTGACCAATACGAGAGGTCACATGGTTGCTGTCGTGGAGCGCTCGCACGTGCCAGCACCCTGGCCGACGCGTGGCGCGAGGATGCACCATTGCCGGACCGCAGGACTGTCCGCGAATCAGTATAATGAACCGAAGCCTTGGTCGAATTGGTAGGCGCGATTGGACTCGAACCAACGACCCCCACCATGTCAAGGTGGTGCTCTAACCAGCTGAGCTACGCGCCTCCAGAGGTGGGATACAATACCGGGGCACCGCGTCCAAGACAAGCCGTGGGCCCGGTCCCCACCTAAATAAATGAATCCGCGGGGTTGAATCGCCGGCCAGGGCGCGATCCCGGACTAACCGTCCGCCGGCGCCTGCTCCGGCAGGCCCAGGCCGTATTGCTCGATCTTGCGGATCTCGTCCCGCACCCGCGCCGCTGCTTCGAACTCCAGGTCCCGGGCATGGCGGTGCATCTGCTGCTCCAGGGCGCGGATCCGCTGGGCGAGCTTCTCCGGCGACGCACCACCATAGGCGATCATCTCCTCCGCGACCCGCGCATAGTCCTCCGCCGGCAAGGGTCGGTCGTCGGCCACGTCGAGAATGTCCCGGATCCGCTTCTCCACGGTGCGCGGCGTGATCCCATGGGCCTCGTTATAGGCGACCTGCACACCGCGCCGGCGTTCGGTCTCCGCGATGGCCCGTTCCATGGAACCGGTGACCCGGTCCGCGTACAGGATCGCCTTGCCGTGGAGGTTGCGCGCCGCCCGGCCCATGGTCTGGATCAGCGAACCCTCGGAGCGCAAGAACCCCTCCTTGTCCGCGTCCAGGATCGCCACCAGGGAGACCTCCGGCATATCCA
The DNA here is from genome assembly GCA_002255365.1 of Chromatiales bacterium 21-64-14. Classification (NCBI taxonomy): domain Bacteria; kingdom Pseudomonadati; phylum Pseudomonadota; class Gammaproteobacteria; order Chromatiales; species Chromatiales bacterium 21-64-14. The sequence continues at coordinate 5,098 of NCBI01000017.1, read as the reverse complement.
GGCCCTCGCGCAGCAGATTGATGCCCACCAGTACGTCGAAGCGTCCCAGGCGCAGGTCGCGGATGATCTCCACCCGTTCCACCGTGTCGATGTCCGAGTGCAGGTAGCGCACCCGGACCCCATGCTCTTGCAGGTATTCAGTGAGGTCCTCCGCCATGCGCTTGGTCAGGGTGGTCACCAGCACCCGCTCCTCGGCCGCCACCCGCAGGCGGATCTCGGAGAGCAGGTCATCCACCTGGCTGGCGGCGGGTCGCACCTCCACCTCCGGATCCACCAGCCCGGTGGGCCGCACCACCTGCTCCACCACCCGGTCGGCGTGTTCATGTTCGTAGGAACGCGGTGTCGCGGACACGAAGACGGTCTGGGGCGCGATGGCCTCGAATTCGTCGAAACGCAGCGGCCGGTTGTCCAAAGCCGAGGGCAGCCGGAACCCGTATTCCACCAGGTTCTCCTTGCGCGAGCGGTCGCCCCGGTACATGCCGCCGAGCTGCGGGATGGTGATATGACTCTCATCGATCACCAGCAGCGCGTTGTCCGGCAGATAGTCGAACAGGGTCGGTGGGGGCGCGCCTGCGCTGCGGCCCGTAAGGTGGCGCGAGTAGTTCTCGATGCCGGAGCAGTAGCCCAGCTCCGTCATCATTTCCAGGTCAAAGCGCGTGCGTTGCTCCAGGCGTTGCGCCTCGACCAATTTGTTTGCGCCGTAGAGCTGCTCGAGGCGCTCTTTGAGCTCCGCCTTGATCGCCTCCACCGCGTCCAGCACCGTGCGTCGCGGCGTGACATAGTGGGTCTTCGGGTAGACGGTGTAGCGCGGCACCCGCCGCGTCACCTCACCGGTGAGAGGATCGAACAGGCTGATGGCCTCGATCTCCTCGTCGAACAGCTCCACGCGCACCGCCTCGCGATCGGACTCGGCCGGGAAGATGTCCAGCACGTCGCCACGCACCCGGAAGGTGCCACGGCGCAGTTCCGCGTCGTTGCGGGTGTACTGCAATTCAGCCAAGCGGCGCAGCACCGCGCGCTGATCCACCGTATCGCCGCGCTTGAGGTGCAGGACCATGCTCAAATAGGACTTGGGGTCCCCCAGGCCATAGATGGACGACACCGTGGCCACGATGATGGTGTCGGGCCGCTCCAGCACTGCCTTGGTAGCGGACAGGCGCATCTGCTCGATGTGCTCGTTGATGGAGGCGTCCTTCTCGATATAGGTATCGGTGGTGGGGACATAGGCCTCCGGCTGGTAGTAATCGTAGTAGGAGACGAAATACTCAACCGCATTGTGGGGGAAGAACTCCCGCATCTCCGAGTAGAGCTGGGCCGCCAGGGTCTTGTTGGGCGCCAGCACCAGGGTCGGGCGCTGGACCGCCTGGATGGCGTTGGCAATCGTAAAGGTCTTGCCGGACCCGGTGACCCCCAGCAGGGTCTGGTACATCAGCCCGGACTCCAGCCCGTCCACCAGTTGACGGATGGCCTCGGGCTGGTCGCCCGCGGGGGACATGGAGGAATGGATCTGGAGAGGTCGCATCTGGGGATTCTGGTCGCGGCGCGGTTTCAGTATTATACCGTCAGGCCCCTGCCACGAACGAACGCCGCGCCGCTGGACCCCTGAGGGGCCGCCACGCCCGGCTCCGGCACGGCCGCCGCCGGCCGGGAGATCCGCCGTGCGGGGCACTCATCATCAGGACCTGACGAACCGCTATGCACATAACCCTTTCTGACCGGGTACAGAGGATCAAGCCTTCTCCCACCCTGGCGGTCACCGCGCGGGCGGCGGAACTGCGCGCCGCCGGGCGCAACATCATCGGGCTGGGTGCCGGCGAGCCGGACTTCGACACTCCGGACCACATCAAGGAAGCCGCGATCCGCGCGATCCACGACGGCTACACCAAATACACCCCGGTGGATGGCGCCCCGAGCCTCAAGAAGGCCATCGCCGCGAAGTTCGAGCGCGAAAACGGCCTGCAATTCGAGCCGCGGCAGATCCTGGTCTCCTGCGGCGGCAAGCAGAGCTTCTACAATCTGGCCCAGGCGCTGCTCAACGCCGGGGACGAGGTCATCATCCCGGCGCCCTACTGGGTCTCCTACCCGGACATCGTGCTGCTGGCGGACGCGGTGCCGGTGATCGTGGCCGCCTCCATGGACCACGGATTCAGGATCACGCCGGAGCAGCTCGAAGCGGCGATCACCCCGCGCACCCGGCTGCTGGTACTCAACAGCCCGTCCAATCCCACGGGCATCGCCTACAGCCACGCCGAACTCGCCGCACTGGCCAGCGTGCTGCTGCGCCATCCGCAGGTGATGGTGGCCACCGATGACATGTACGAGCATATCCTCTGGACCGACGAGCCGTTCGCCAATCTGGTGAACGTGTGCCCGGATCTGATGCCGCGCAGCATCGTGCTCAACGGCGTCTCCAAGGCCTATGCGATGACCGGCTGGCGCATCGGCTACGCGGGCGGGCCGGCGGAACTGATCGGAGCGATGAAGAACATTCAGTCGCAGAGCACATCGAATCCCTCATCCATCTCTCAGGTCGCGGCCCAGGCCGCCCTGGAGGGGGACCAGTCCTGCATCCTGTCCATGCGCAAGGCCTTCAAGCAACGCCACGACTTCATCGTGGAGGCCCTGAACGCCCTGCCCGGCGTGGACTGCCTACCCTGCCAGGGCACCTTCTATTGCTTTCCGAACCTGGAGGAGGTCATCGAGGCCCAGGGTCTGGCCAACGACGTGGCCCTGGCGGAATTTCTGCTCGCCAAGGCAGAGGTTGCCGTGGTGCCGGGCTCCGCGTTCGGCGCGCCGGGGCACCTGCGCCTGTCCTACGCCACCAGCATGGAGAACCTGAAAGAGGCAGTCACCCGGATCCGCGCGGCCCTGCCGCAGGCCCTCCCGGGTCTCGACTGAGCCCGCGGGGCGGGACACGCGGACCCTGGGGGCCTCGCGCCCCAACAACCGGACCGCCAACCGCCCCTATGCGGGCCGGGGCCGGAAGCGGTAGTGTAAGCACGGGGGGCAGGAAGCCCCCCGCAAACGGAACACGCCGGCGGGAACATCCCGGCGCAGCCCCAATGCCAACAAGGAGGTCGGCATGCATACCCTCGTCCCCACCAAGCGGCGGCGCCCGCCGTCGGAATCCCGCGGATTGACCTTCCTCGAACTGCTCACCACCCTGGCGGTGAGCGTCGTCCTGGCCAGCGTCGCGATCCCTACGTTCCGCTGGCTGGTGCTCGATACCCGCCGCAGTACCGCGGTTAACGCCCTGGTCCACGATCTGGCCCTGGCGCGGAACACCGCGGTCTCCCGCTTCCGGCGGGTGGCGCTGTGCCCGAGTCAGGATGGGAACGCCTGCCTCCCGGTCCCAGAATGGCACCAGGGTTGGATGGTCTTCGTCGATACCAACCGCAACCGCGACCGGGATGGGGCAGAGCCAGTGCTATGGACCCACGGGCCGCTGGCCGCCGGGCTCTCCGCCACCTCCGCCCGGGCGCGGCGTCGCATCGTGTATCAGCCCCTGGGCACCGCCGGGGGCAGCAATCTCACCGTGACCTTCTGTGACGCGCGCGGGCCCGCCCACGCCCGCGCCCTGATCGTCTCCAACAGCGGGCGACCGCGCCTCGCCCGGCGCACCGCGGGCGGCGGCGCGCTGCACTGTCCGCCGTAACCGGCCGCCCTCTATTGACCCTAAACGCCGGGATCCAGTACTATTCCCACCCTTCAAGCACGCACCATTCCCCGGTAGCTCAGTCGGTAGAGCAGGTGACTGTTAATCACCGGGTCGGCGGTTCGAGTCCGTCCCGGGGAGCCAATCCGTCCGACGCAGTGGGAAACCGGGAGGCCTCGCCCGGTGTCCCGGTATTCCGCCACACCGCACCGTGGTCCATAGACTCCGGCCGCGGCGCTACCAACGCCAACATCCCGCCGCCAGCACTTGCGAAATCGCGCAAACCGATAGCGTTCAACAAACAAGAGGTCGGAGATCCATGCTGCAACGTTCAAATGCCACGCTGCTATTGGCAATCACCTTCTGTCTGCTGACGTCACCATCCGCGCTTGCGCAGCTCGCGCAACCAGCACCAACCCAGACGCTGCAAATTGCCAGTATCGCTAACGACCACGACTCGAGCGTCAGTAACCTTGGCCTGACCATCGCGGCAGACGGGCATGTGCTTGGAATCTCCATCGTCACGAACTACCCAAACCCCAACGGTCCGGCGCGCATCGTACGCAGAGCCTATCCGCTCCAGCGCCTCGAAGACGCGCAGGGAATTGTGTTAACCCACCAACGCGGACTCGACTTCATTACGCTTCGAGGGCGCATAGATCAGAAGAGCGACCGCGGAAATCTCGTTATCCGCTATCTTTCCAACGCCATCTTCCGGACCTACCACCAATGCCGTATTGAACTGCAACGCGACAACCAGGGCGGGTGGCACCTCGTCGACCCGCACAACGGAAAAACCGTACCGCGTCTCTACGTCAAAACCTGGATGCTCGGAATCTCGACGATCGACCCACTGTGCCAATAGCGCGTGGCAGGAATACCCGCCGAGGCGGCCTACGGACCGGCGTGGTCTGCGTGGCGTCAGCTGTTTTAGATGGTGGTTACATCAGAAAAACCCCATTCCTGCCGCTATATTTCCTGCCGATACCGCGAATACGGTCACAGTTTCTAAAATCGACTACTACATATGGTACTTTTTGGGTACAAATGGAAGATTCTGACCCGGTTGGCAACAGGGGCCCTTGCCGCCGTGCTGATTTCGTCCGTCGCCGCCGCAGCGGTATCACCGCAACTCTACCTCGGCCTGCACGGTGGGGGCGGGCGCAGCCTCAAGACCACGGAGATCCTGGCTCCATTGCTCTGGCGGGACGGAACGCTCTGGTTCGCCGATCTGAGGGCCACGAACTCCAGCAGTGCCACCCAGGAATACAATCTGGCTGTGGGTCTGCGACACCTGATTCCGGGGCGCGGGGTCCTGGGCGGCTATGTCTACTACGACCACCGCCACGCGGCCGGTCACTTCTTCGACCAAGCTACGGTGGGTATGGAATGGCTCGGCAAGCGATTCGATGCGCGGCTGAACGTCTACCTGCCCATCACCGG